>JBGTIL010000698.1:0-16589 GCA_041745695.1 Chitinophagaceae bacterium
TACCGGTAACCTTGAAATCCATATCACCCAGATGATCCTCATCGCCCAGGATATCGGTCAAAACAGCAAATTTCCCTTCTTTAGAAATAAGTCCCATTGCCACACCGGCTACGTGCTTCGGCACCGGGATGCCCGCGTCCATCAGCGCCAGTGAACCTGCGCAGACAGTAGCCATAGACGATGAACCATTGGATTCTAAAATATCGCTTACTATTCTTACGGTATACGCAAAATCTCCTTCCGGCATCATTTGCTTAAGCGAGCGCTCTGCCAGCTTACCATGACCTATCTCACGCCGACTGGCTCCACGCAGGAACTTGACCTCGCCTGTAGAAAACGGAGGGAAATTATAGTGGAGGTAAAACTTAGAATCAACCGACTTACCGGCGCTTTCGACGAGAACTTCATCTAAAGGCGTTCCTAAAGTAACCGTAGTAAGTGACTGAGTTTCACCTCTTGTAAATAGTGCTGAACCGTGAGGCGTAGGAAGCACGTCGATCTCCATATCCAACGCACGAACATCTTTCAATCCTCGTCCATCAAGGCGAATTATATCTACAAGGATCATATCCCTAACAACGTCGTATTGGAGGTCGGAGAGGTAACGCTTGATATGTCGCTGCGTATCGGAAGGCAGGGTTTCTCCTTCTTCCAGGTTCGCCTCCTGGCGCATTGTTTCGTTGATCGCTTCTTTTATCGCATCATACTGTTCTTTTCTGGCACTCTTTTTTAGGTTAGCGCGCGCAAGCTCTTCCATCTTCGAAGTTCCGATGTCGTAGACTCTTTGCTTAATGGCTTCGTTTTGTTCAGCACGCGGATAGTCGCGCTTTTCTGTCACGCCTACCATTGCTTTTAGCTCTTCCTGGGCTTTGATCTGAATTTTAATGGCATCGTGCGCCAGTTGCAAAGCCTGGAGGAGGTCTTCTTCGCTACACTCCTTTGCCTCGCCTTCCACCATCATGATGTTCTTTTCGGTAGCAGCGATGATAAAGTTGAGCTCAGAGGTTTCAATTTCTTCTCTGGACGGATTAATTTTAAAGACACCATTCAAGCGCGACACCCGTACCTCTGAGATAGCTTCCTGTATGGGAATTGTAGAAACAGCAAGAGCGGATGATGCTGCGAGGCAAGCGAGCGAATCGGGCATCACCTGGGCATCGCTCGAAACAAGCGTTACAATTACCTGCACTTCGCAAAGATAGTCTTCCGGAAAGAGAGGGCGAAGAGCCCGATCAATTAAACGGGAAGTCAGTATTTCGTAATCGTTCAATCGCGCTTCGCGTTTAAAGAACGACCCCGGGATTCTTCCAGCCGATGAAAATTTCTCCATGTAATCCACGGAAAGCGGGAAAAAGTCTTGTCCTTCTTTCGGCTTTTCAGTTGCGCATACGGTAGCAAGTATGATGCAATTACCGCACTTTACGGTTACCGACCCGTCGGCCTGCCGTGCCAGCCTGCCGGTCTCTATAGTCACTTCACGGCCATCGCCTATATCAAACGTTGTAGAAAATTTCTGTGTGAGCATTTTTTTGATTTGGATTGGAAAGACAACAAATAAATTCACGCGGGCAACACCGTGCTGTCCAGGATAATTGTCCAGCAACAACACAAGTACCTAAAGCAAAAAGCCCCTCCGCACAGGGAAGGGTTCGCAAAAAATAGGCATTTACTTACGGATACCTAATTTTTCAATCAGGGATCTGTAAGAGGTAAGGTTGTGTTTTTGTAGGTAGTTCAGTAAACGACGACGGCGTCCGACAAGATGCATCAGTCCGCGGTGCGTGGAAAAATCTTTTTTGTTGGTGCTCAAATGTCCGGAAATCTGAGCCATACGTTCTGTAATGAGAGCGATCTGTCCTTCAATGGAGCCTGTGTTGGCTTCATTACCTGCGTGTGTAGCAAAAATGTCTGCTTTTCTTTCTTTCGTTAATGGCATCTTAGAATTTTTTGACCTGCGCCTGAAATAAGCGCTGTAATTTTTTATAATTTGCGCAAAGTTAAGGAAATCGGTTGAAAAAATTTGCCTTCTAAACCACAGGTCGCGGCCAGTGTTTGACCATACTATTTTAAGTGTGGGGAATTACAGTGCAGCGGAACGGTCCAGGTGAAGTAACTCGAAAAATTCCTGCCTGGAAAGCTCTTCGACGCCACCGGTCGGTAAATCGCCCAGGTGCAGGTCCTCAATGGATACCCGGATGAGTCGCCGGCACTTGTGATTCACTGCAGCTACCATCTTGCGTACCTGGTGAAATTTGCCTTCAGTTAATGTCATCTCCAACCAGCTATACGGTGGATAGTCTTTTGCCAGCGGGTCGGGTATGGCAGGCACCATGTGCAGAGGCAACAAAGAAACGGTACAGGGCGTCGATGTCCAGTAGGAACCACCCCTGATGCGGATGGATATCCCGCTTCGCAAACGCATGAGTGATTCCTCATTCACCCGGCCGCAAACCTGTACCTGGTAAGTTCGGGTATGTGGCTGCCCCTCAAAAAGGAGTCGGGTGATACTGGAATCAGTGGTGAGTAGCAGCAAGCCCTCAGAATGATTGTCAAGGCGCCCGATGGCATGTGTGCCTTCTGGAAAAGAAAAAGAAAGATCACCCAGCAATCTTACCTTGTCTGGACTCACAAATTGTGACACCATGTTGTAAGGCTTGTGGACCTTGAAATAAAAATGGTGCTGTGCTATCATACCGGGCCTGCAAAAGTAAGTTGTTTGGAAAAGGTGTGACTGCCTGTCGCCTTGTATAGGGGCACCCTTCATGCGGTGATCACAGTGCGAAGCCTTCCATTGTTTGCTCTATCCAGTAATCTTCCAGTCTGTGTTAATAAACCCTACTGACGCTGTTCCGCGGTATTTTTACATCCCTGATGTTTTTTAGGCTATCAATATATTTCAAGTATGCATTTCGAAAATGATTCTTTTACTTCCGACACCAGGTCGGTGCTGGGCTTAGCCTTGCCAACCGATCCCAGGTGGGTAGACCTTGCCGGCAAATCTTTGGAGGAGATACTAACCGACCATGCCTACTGCGAACAGAAAGCAGCAGTGTCCTGCATCTCGCTGATACAGCGCTATAGCAGGAAGGAGCAGTTGGTACAGCAGCTTTCACCCATCGTTTCGGAGGAATGGGGGCATTTTCGTTTGGTGCTGGGCGAATTACAAAAACGCGGAATGGCGTTAGGAAATCAGCGTAAGGACGAGTACGTAGCGGGTTTACTTCAATTCGTGCAAAAAGGTGGGAATGAAGATGGAAGACTGCTCGACCAGTTGCTTTTTATGGCGATGATAGAAGCCCGGAGTTGCGAGCGTTTCAAGTTGTTGAGTGAAGGGTTAGACGATGAATACCTCCGAAAGTTTTACCGGAGGTTCATGGAGAGTGAAGCCGGTCATTATACGCTATTCATCACGCTCGCAGAAACCTACATCGACCGAGAAAAAGTTCGGCTGCGCTGGGCTGCCTGGCTGAACTATGAAGCTCAGCTATTGCAAACCCTGGATTGCCGAGGCGACCGTATGCACTGATTGTAATAATACCGATCAGCCTATGCCTGCTGAAGTGAAGTAAGCCAGTTCCTCATCCAGGTTCAGGTAGTGGTACTGCTGCTGCAAAGCAACCGTCTTTTGCAGATTCGCTTTCAGGAAAATCCGGTGTGCTTCTGTGTTGGGATGCGCAGGTCGGTGTTTTCTTGCAAGGTTTATTTCTTTCAGTTTTTTAATGACCTCCCTGGTGCCTGCAGACATGAACATTTTTTGAAATTCTTCCAGTACATAGTCTGTTGCTAAATAGTTGGGATGTACCATATCTTCTGCATAAAATCGGTAGTCGCGCAAGATGTCAATCACTATTTCATAAGAAGGAAAATAGAACAGCCTGTTGAACTTTCCCACCAGCTGATGCACTGATTCAAGCAGCCTGGCTTTACTTCGGTTGTTATTGATCACGCCATCCCTGATATGTCGTACCGGGCTCACCGTAAATATGATCTGCAGGTAAGGGTTGAAACTGAAAAGCTGATTGAGCGCGTTGTCTAATACAGCCGTTGTTTCATCGACAGACATCATGTGCTTGTGAAACCACTGGGCAGGCGCTCTATGACAATTAGCCACACCCCGGCCAGTGGCTGTGCTTGCAGAGCTAACAGGCATTCCAGCTCGATCTGGCACGTTGGCAAGGAGCTGGTAAGAGTAAGATGAGCCGAGGGTAATGATAAGCCAGGCAGCGCTTTTTAAACGCTCATGCGCAGTTTGCTGGTAAGCATTGATCTGCTCTGCAACGGCATATTGATCGGTACCTGAGAACTGACCATGGTGGTCCCAGCTGCTCCAAATTTCACCGAGTTGGAACAGTTTGTCCGCTGTCAGGGGCTGGTTGTGGATATAGGCAATGAGGCTGGAGGCCAAGCTGGCCGGATCAAATAAAATACCGCTAGGATTTTGAAGCACGGAGAATTTCAGCCTTGCCAGGGAGTTGCCAATGTGCTCTGTAAAACACGAGCCCACGGTAATTATTTGCTGTTGATGGTTGATCTGTTGGGCAGCTGGCGGAAATGCTGACCGAAGCATGAAATCCATAGTAAATTATTTAGCCATCTCTGAACTTCGTCTCCTATTTTCAGGCATGCCCCACTGAAAAAATCTTGCTTGCAGTTTGCAGGCTCACTTCTAATGCATGCTGATCTATTGTAAGTTCCTCACCTTGTTCTACCAGGAAGTTGATGATTTTTTCAGTTGCCATATTACCCACGAGATCATCATCTGCCATTGGACAACCACCTACGCCCAGCATGGCCCCATCAAATCTTCTGCAACCGGATCGATAGGCTGCATCCAGTTTTTGTTGCCAGTTCCGAGAGTCGGAATGTAGGTGTACACCAAAGGAAGCTTTGCTGTGTGAGTTTTTCAGAGCGGAGAACACACTTGCTATTTCCTCGGGCTTCGCTACTCCCACAGTGTCTGCCAGGGATATGATCTGAATATCTTTCAACACCATTCGGTCTGCCCAGCCCAACAACAGATCGGCATTGTATGCGTCTCCGTACGGATTACCAAATGCCATACTGAGGTAAAGCACCAGCTGGCGATTAGCTTTTACGCAGAGCTCCTGAATTTCGTCCACAGTGGCGAGGCTTGCTTCAATGGTCTTGTTCGTGTTGCGCTGCTGGAATGTGGGCGAAATAGAAAAGGGAAAACCAAGCTGTGTGATCTGTTCAAAAGCAAGCGCTTCATGAGCTCCACGGGTGTTGGCAACTATTGCCAGTAAACCAGAAGCGCTTCCCCCTGTTTCTAAACCTTGCAGTACCTCCTTTGTATCGGCCATCTGAGGAATGGCTTTCGGAGAAACAAAAGAACCGAAATCTATCGTGTCAAAACCCACCTTCAATAGGGCATTGATGTATTCAATTTTATCTTCAGTTGAAATGGGTCTTTTCCAGCCCTGCATGGCATCGCGCGGACACTCGACCAAAGTGACCTTTTCCCTGACGCCGGCGAGAGGCACCGCGTTCATTGAGTGCGTTGTTTCATGATCTCGTAAAGGGTCATACCTGTAGCTACCGACACATTGAGCGAGTCGAATGCTCCGGGCATCGGAATTTTAAAACGCTCATCACAAGCTTTGAGTAATGCCGGGTAAATTCCTTTGTCTTCGCTGCCCAGTACTATTGCCACGGGGTCGCGCATATTTATTTCGGAGATTATTTTGTCTGCCTGCATTTCCGTAGCAAGTACGGTAATGCCATTCATATGTAACTCGTCTACAGCTTTCAGCAGGCTGTTGACCCTGCACACGGGCAGATGCTCCAGGGCCCCGGCTGAAGTAAGCATTGCATCTTCGTTCAAAGCTCCCACACCCTTATCCGGTATAATGATCGCATGAACACCCATGCAGTACGCAGTTCGGGCAATACCACCGATATTTCTTATGTCGGTAATTCCGTCTAGGATGAGAAAAAGCGGTACTTCTCCGCTGTCTACTACCCAGGATATCACCTGCTGCAGTTCATGGTAATGAATTTTTGAAATCAGCGCAACACAACCGCCGTGTTCCCCCACGTTAAAAGTGTTGAGTTTTTCCAGTGGAACATAGTTTACCGGAATTGCATGTTGCAGTGCCACCTTACGCATTTCATCAAGTAAGGCAGGATGACCATTGCCCTGCAAAAAAATCCGATCTATCTGTTGGCCGGATGTTATGTAATCGAGCACTGCCCGCTTACCAACCACGAGGGTATTTTTTTTCGGGCGGGGTTGTTGTCTGAAATTTTTCACATTAACCATTTATGACGATGATGAACCATGCAGTTGTAAAACACAGCGTTTGTAAAATTCTGCCAATCAACCAACAAAACAAGAAATAAATCTCGTCTGAGCATGTCCGCTAAATAGGCAGGCTATCCCGGTTGGGCTTTTCGAAAAGTTTGCAACTGAATACGAAATTCCGGAAGCAGCATTCCGGGTCAACTTCGCCGGATCAGTGTATGGGCAGGCATCGCAGCACGCGTTAGTTTTCGCAGCGTATGCAATCAAGCACGGATTGACTTTTGGGCTAAAAAAAACCACTCAGATTCTGAATGGCTTTTTACGTTTTTGACACTATATCCCAAAAGCTTTTTTCACTTTTGAAACGTAGTCAAGTTTTTCCCAGGTAAACAGCTCCACCTTTTTTGTGATGGTTTTTCCTCCGGGAGTGGAGAAGGTTTTAGTTACCACTTGTGGCTGTCTTCCCATATGTCCGTAAGCAGCGGTTTCGCTATAAATCGGGTTGCGTAGTTTCAGACGTTGCTCTATAAAGTAAGGGCGCATGTCAAAAATTTCCTGCACCAGATTACCAATTTCGCCGTCGGTCATTTCTACCTTGGCTGTGCCATAAGTATTGACGTTGATGCTCGTTGGCTGGGCTACACCGATCGCATAAGAAACCTGAACAAGCACCTCTTCGCATACACCTGCAGCCACCAAATTTTTAGCTATATGCCTCGTTGCGTAAGCTGCTGAACGGTCAACTTTTGAAGGATCTTTTCCACTAAATGCGCCACCACCGTGCGCACCTTTACCGCCGTAGGTATCAACGATGATCTTTCTTCCGGTGAGCCCGGTGTCACCGTGAGGACCACCAATCACGAATTTACCCGTTGGATTGATGTGGTATTTAATATTATTATTAAACAGCTTGGAGTATTTCTTATACTTTGCTTTTACGCGGGGAATGAGAATACTAATGATATCCTCCTGGATCTTCTTTTGCATTTTCGCCTCTGTATCGAAATCGTCATGCTGTGTGGATACCACGATGGCATCGATGCGAACAGGGCGGTTATTGTCGTCATACTCCAATGTCACCTGGCTTTTGGCGTCCGGGCGAAGATAGCGGATGGCTTTTTCTTCTCTTCTAAGGGCGGCCAGCTCAATGAGCAGCTTATGCGCAAGATCGAGTGCCAGCGGCATATAATCATCTGTTTCATTGGTAGCGTAGCCAAACATCATTCCCTGGTCGCCAGCTCCCTGCTCCTCTTTCTTCTGCTTGTCTACTCCCTGGTTTATATCAGACGACTGTTCGTGAATGGCTGAAAAAATACCGCATGAATTAGCCTCAAACATGTATTCACTTTTCGTGTAACCGATTTTACGGATAACACCTCTTGCTATTTCCTGCACGTCGAGGTAGGCTTTCGACTTCACTTCGCCTGCCAGCACAACCTGACCCGTAGTAACCAGGGTTTCGCATGCCACTTTTGACTGCGGATCAAATGCAAGAAAATGATCAATCAACGCATCCGAAATCTGATCGGCTATTTTGTCGGGATGACCTTCGGATACACTTTCAGACGTAAATAGATAAGGCATGGGTAAAATGGAGTTAATGAGTTCTGGTAAAATTCAGGGTGCAAATATAACATCCCAAAAATTTAATTATCTAATCTTTGAGTAGATAATACGTAAACGCAGGCGTGATGCTGCATCTGGGTGAGTACCACCGCCGAGGATGATGCGGCCGAAAGCTACACCACTGTTTACGGGGATTGTAAATGGCGGCGCATTGGTGCCAAGCCGGTATGTAACCTGTAAAGGTGCAAAAAGGCGTAAACTATCGTTCTGCTCCCGTCCGGTTATGATGCTCTGAACATACCGGGTGAGATTGAAGCGGTATGTTCCATCTTTTGCAAGGAGACCACCAAACTCAGGATTTAAATTTCCCGACAAGTCAACAAGATCTCTTTGGAAAAAAAACACGGAATCGCCGGTTCTGCGCTTCCTGTCGAGGTACAGCCGCGCAGGTGGGGGAAATAGCTTATCATTCACCGGATCTCCATCGATTTTTGAGACAATCAATTCTGCCCTGTGAACAATGCTGTTTTGAAAGGTGCTCAAAGCAGGTATGCTGATACCTGCATAAGAAGCTCCGAACCCAGGTGCGGACTGAATGAATATTTTAGTGCCGTTGTTCACAGCAAGCGCAGAACCAAATGCTGAACCTGCTGTGGTTCTGTTTATAATGTTCGCCTGCCCGTTGGTGGCATGTACGAAATCGGTAGAAGTTGTAGTGTCGGTCCTGCCGTTGCGTTTTTTGAAGTACACGGTAAGCTTGGTGTTGGCAGCATCCCTTAAATTGAAATATCCAAGCGCGTTACCCGAAGACTGGGTTTGCACTGCCAGTCCTCTGAAAAGAGTGTAAAACGTCGAATCGTTTCGGAACCCCCCGATAGCGGTAGTACTATTGTCGTAAGTTTTAAAACGTTCACCCAGAGCGTTTGACAGGCGAATGCGCAATACATTGGTTGTGCGGGTCGTGTCTTTTCCACGAATGAGTACGAGCGGATCGTTGAGTTCTTTAAAGGCAAATGTTCGGGCTCCCAGTTCTGCACCTGTGGTGGGAAAGTCTGGCTGCTGGTCGAACTCATACAAGGCAGTGTCTTTAAACCGCGCAGTTTGAGCTATCTCAAATACTTTTACTGATTGGAGTCTTTCTGAGTCGCCGTAGAAACTGGCATATGAAAGGGAGAGCACAACTGAATCGATGCTTACTACCGAGTCTGCGTGTGTGAAGGGATTAACATTATTAACGGTTGGAGCTACATTAAAGTAAACATCCCCTTTGGTTGTTCCGAATTGAGGGTCATTCAAATACCCAAGAGCAACCTGTTGCGTGAAGCCGAGCTTTGTAGAATCATCGAATAATGAATTGGAAGTACTGGCTTCAAGCGTTGTTTCGAAAGTATTAATATTATCTACAGCTGGTATAAGATCGCCGCCTAAAGTTGTAGCCTCATTGATCTTTGTGCAGGAAGTAAAAAGGGAGAGAAAACCAAGCAAAAACAAGGAAGAATGGAGAACCAAAAAATGCTTCTTCACATATAATTTTTAGGCAGATTGAAAAAAGTTACTTGCTCGCAAGATCGTTATACAACTGTAAATAGTCTGTTAAATCAGACTCAGGATCATAGGGGAGCGTCTTCTTGCTGCGTACTTTGGTGAACTCCTCTGTAAGCTGTTTGTCAATAGTATCTGAACCAAATGTAATGGCATCAGAATGTTGAGCACCACCCCGGAAAAGTGCATCATTAGTAGCCGGAACAAAAACCTCCAGATCCTTTTCTTTAAGTGATGGATGTATCAGGGCTTTCTTTACAAAATCTTTTCCAAGACTTTCGGTGAAAGTATTCTGCCCGATAGTATAAACAATTCTGCTGTTGGCAAATACCGGTTCTTTTTTATATAATGTCTTAAGATATGCCGGTATTAGGCCGGTCATCCAGCCACTGCAATGGATAACGTCGGGCGGCCATCCAAATTTCTTAACCGTTTCTAAAGCCCCCTTACAGAAAAAGATTGTTCTGAGACTATTGTCGTCATACCACTTTTCATTGTCGTCTGTGAAAACGTTCTTTCTTTTAAACAGGTCTTCATTGTCGAGAAAATATACCTGCAGGCGCGCATTCGGGAGTGATGCTACTTTGATCTGCAGTGGGAAATCTTCATTGTCAACAGAAACATTAATGCCTGACAGCCTGACTACCTCATGCAAACGATGGCGCCGCTCATTAATAGAGCCGAACCGGGGCATGATACACCTCACTTCCCAGTTGTTGTCGTTTGCTTTTATTGCCAGTTTATTGACCACTTCCGAGAACTCTGTGAGCTCCAGGTAAGGTGACATCTCGTTGGCAATAAATAAAATTCTTTTCTTTGCTGACATTATGAACCTGTTTTAGGCTTTATAAAAAGGTTTGCAAAAGTAACAATTTATTATTTAAAGGAACGCTGTTCGTTGAATAGCAAAGGATTTGATGATTAGTTTCAAAACAAGTAAACCGCTATCACAGTACCTCGATCTTCAACGTGCAGCAGGCCGGCGAATTGGTTTTGTACCTACTATGGGAGCCCTGCATCCCGGCCATTTGTCTCTCATTGACCTGGCAAAAGCCCAAAACCGGGTCTGCGTATGCAGCATTTTCATCAACCCCACCCAGTTCACCAATCAAAAAGATTTTGAACATTATCCGGTTACGGTAGAAAAAGATATTCAGGAACTCCTGAAGCAGGGCTGTCACGCATTGTTCCTGCCCAATCATTTGGAAATCTACCCTCCGGGATATCAGGCCCGCCGCTACGACCTGGGATCCCTGGAAAATATCCTGGAAGGTCACTTTCGGCCCGGGCACTTCCAGGGAGTGTGCCAGGTGGTAGACAGGTTGCTGGAGATCATTGAGCCTGATGACATCTTCCTGGGTCAGAAAGACTTTCAGCAATGCCTGGTTATCGATCGACTGCTCCAAATCACAGGAAGAAGCAGCCGAACCAATATTGTTATTGCGCCAATTGTGCGGGAGCCCGGAGGTTTGGCAATGAGCAGCAGGAACACCAGGCTCAACGAAGATGAATTCACAACAGCAAAGGCGATTTCAGAGGCTCTCTATTACATGAAAGAGCATGCGCTCGTAGAGCCTGTTGCAGAACTGGAAACCCATGCTCACCACTATCTTTTAGGTAAAGGCCTTTCTGTAGACTACGTAACGGTGGCCGATGCCGGCACGCTTGCAAAAACCACATCCCTTGATAAACCTGCAATAGCGCTTATAGCAGTAACGGTTGGTAAGGTCAGATTGATAGATAACATGCTATTGAATTAATTGCACCCTGGGATCTCAAGGTGTAGTTTTACTACTCTTATGAACATAGAAGTTTTAAAATCCAAAGTGCATCGCGCTGTAATTACAGAAGCTAACTTGCATTATGTAGGCAGTCTCACACTCGACGAAAACCTGATGGAGGCTGCCAATATGATTGAAAACGAGAAGATCCAGGTGGTTAATGTAAATAATGGAGAACGTATAGAAACTTACCTGATCAAAGGAAAACGAGGCTCAGGTGTCTGTTGCCTTAACGGTCCGGCAGCGCGCAGGGGCATGATCGGCGACGTGGTAGTGATCATTTCTTATGCGTCTATGCCCTTTGAAGAGGCGAAAATATTTAAGCCCTGGATCGCCTTTCCCCGCGAAGGCAACCAGTTGTAATCGTAACATTCATTTTGTTTGTCATATGCGCTTATTCACTATTTGAACAGAATGAAAAAAAAAATAATAACTGCGCTTCAATATTTTTTCTTCCTTGGACTTGGGTTGTTTTTTGTCTGGCTTTCCGTGAAAGACATCCATCAGGCCCAGTGGCTTCAAATTAAAGATGCCTTGCAGCGGGCCCGTCATTGGTTAATCATTCCTGCTCTTCTGCTCATTCTGATTGCACATTATAGCCGTGCGCTGCGATGGAAAATACTGATGCAGCCTTTGGGCTATCATCCCAGCAACTTCAATGTATTTGCTGCAGTAATGATTGGGTACCTGGTTAATGCCGGCGTGCCGCGGCTGGGTGAAGTGGTGAAGTGTAGTCTGCTGGCAAAATATGAGAAAGTAAGGGTAGACAGGCTAGTAGGCACTATCGTTATGGAACGTGCCGTGGATGTGGTTTGCCTGATGCTGGTATTTGCAGCTGCGCTTATTTTCCAGGGTGACATCATCTGGACCCCAATCAAATCGAAGGTTTCCTCGTTGTTCCAGGACAAGACCGGCAGTACCTCTATTTTAAAGTTGCTGGTCTTTGGGCTCCTTATACTTGCCCTTATCATGTTGGTTTACTTCATCTTCAAGCGCTTCCGGCACGTGAAAGTTGTGGGAAAGGTCCGGAGCATTGTCAGCGGCATAGCGAAAGGATTGAGCAGCATCCGGTTCATAGAGCAGAAGCGATTGTTTCTTTTTCATACTGTATTCATATGGGTCTTGTACCTTACCGGCACCGTGACCGGTGTGTATGCCCTGCAGGAAACGAGTCCGATGGGAGTAGGCGGCGGCTTAACAACACTGGCGCTTGGTAGCGTTGGTATGATTATTTCACCGGGAGGCATAGGTGCCTACGCATGGATCATATCGAAGCTGGTGGGATGGTACGGGTTAGACGAAGTAACCATCGGCAATGCACTGGGCTGGCTTTTGTGGTCTGTGCAAACTTTAGTTATTCTTGCAGGTGGCCTGATCTGTTTCGCACTCCTGGGGCATTTTAATAAGAACCGTCAAACTGCAACAGATTCAGACACACCTCTAACATCCGGGGCAATGCCATAAGTCAGAAGCCTTTGAGTGTTTTTACCATTTGAATAGAATTCATTATGACCGCATTGAAAAGAAAAACTATCCCCCGCGATATCAGTTGGCTCTCCTTTAATGCCCGGGTTTTACAGGAAGCTGCTGATCCTTCTGTTCCTTTGCCAGGGCGGATCCGCTTTCTCGGCATATTTTCTAATAACCTTGATGAGTTTTTCCGGGTGCGTGTGGCAACCTTAAAGAGAATGATGCAGTATGGTGCCAAGGCGAAAATGCATATGGAAGATGCGCCGGAAGAAATTCTTGAGGAAATTCAAATGACGGTGCTAAACCAGCAAAGTGAATTTAACCGCATCTGGGAAGGAATCATTACGGAGTTGAATGCAGAGAAGATTTTCCTTGTAACCGAAAAGAATCTTACGCCGCAGCAGGCTGAGTTCGTGCTACGTTACTATGATGAAGAGGTTAGTGCCAACATCGTTCCGCTCATGATAGAGGGCATTCCTGAATTTCCATACCTGCGCGAAAAATCAATCTATCTCAGCGTGGTGATGTGGAAAAAGGAAAGTGCATTGAAGAAAAAGTATGCGGTGATTGAGGTGCCTACACGTTTTACAGCCCGCTTCATTATCCTGCCTTCTCCCGAGAACGAGCATCACATCATCCTGCTTGAAGATGTGATAAGATTTAACCTCCCGGAAATATTCTCGTATTTCGGTTACGATCAGTACCAGGCACACGTATTTAAGGTTACGCGGGATGCCGAGATCGATATTGACAATGACATCTCGACTACGCTGATTCAAAAAATTGAAAAGGGTGTTCGCAATCGCAGGAAAGGAAAGCCTGTTCGTTTTGTTTACGATAAAGAAATGGATCCGGGCATTCTCGAATACTTAATTCGCAGATTAAATCTTACAAAGCGCGATAACCTCATACCCGGCGGTCGTATTCATAACTTCCGCCACTTTATGAATTTTCCAAGCCAGGTTTTCACCGGACAGGCAAAAAGCCGCAAGCCTTTTGATCATCCGCTGTTCATGGAGCAGCGCGTAACAGACGTGATTCTCGAGCGCGACATCATGCTACACTTTCCCTACCATTCCTTTAATCCTGTTATTGACCTGTTGCGTGAGTCGGCAATTGACCCGGATGTAACCGCGATCAAAATAACCTGCTACCGGCTGGCGCAAAATTCAAAGATTATTAATGCCCTCATCAATGCAGTTCGCAATGGCAAGCAGGTAACGATCATGCTCGAACTGCGCGCCCGCTTTGACGAAGAAGCCAACCTGCAATGGAAAGAAAGGCTGGAAGATGAAGGCGTTAAGGTACTGATTGGCATTCCAAATATGAAGGTGCATGCAAAGATCTGTCTCATTCGCAAACGACTCAACGACAGGATCATCCATTACGGATTTGTTAGCACCGGTAACCTCAACGAAAGCAACGCAAAAGTTTATTCAGACCACTGCCTGATGACCTCAAACCGGGCGATCATGTCTGATGTAAACCGCATGTTCAATTATATTGAGCACTATAAAACAGGCACCCATTTTCTCAAAGCCTGCACTACCCTTCTGCCAAGCCCTGTGTTTGTGCGCCGGGAATTGCTTAAGTTGATACGCAACGAAATCAAAGCCGCCAAAAAAGGTAAACCCGCTTCGATCATAGCTAAAATGAATTCGTTTTCAGATGAAGAACTCATCAGCTTATTGTATGAGGCAGCCAAAGAGGGTGTAGAAATAAAATTGATCATACGGGGTATCTATTGCTTGTTATCGATACAGGAAAAATTTAAAAAGCCGCTTGTTGCCATCAGCATCATCGACGAGTACCTCGAACATGCGCGTGTATGGCTTTTTCACAACGGAGGAAAAGAAAAAATGTACATCTCTTCTGCCGACTGGATGGTGCGTAATCTCGATCACAGGGTGGAGGCAACTTGCCCTGTGCTTGATGAACGAATTAAGCAGGAATTGAAGGATATTTTGCTTATCCAGTTAGATGATAACGTGAAGGCACGATGGCTTGACAATAACCTGAGCAACGAATATGTGCCCACCAGTGGAGGTCCCATTCGCTCGCAAGTGGAAACCTTCCACTATTTACACAAAAAAATACCGGTAGCAAGTGAAATTAGCAGCGATTGACCTTGGCAGCAACGCCTGCCGCCTATTAATAAATGATGTACTGGTTAATCCCGGGAGGAAACCAGAATTTACAAAGCTTGCTCTTTTGCGGGTGCCTTTGCGTCTTGGTTTCGACGTGTTTGACACAGGGAGAATTTCAGATGGCAAAATTGTAAAACTCATCAAAACCATACAGTCCTACAAATACCTGCTCGAAGTGTATGACGTAGAGCACCTGAAAACCTGCGCCACCTCGGCTATGCGCGATGCTGCAAATGCTGCAGAAATTATCAACCAGGTACACGCTGAAACGGGCATCGAAATTAAAGTGATCACCGGCGATGAGGAAGCTAGCTTTATCTACGAAAATCATATTGCCGAAAATCTCAATACACAGGAATCTTACCTGTACATCGATGTAGGCGGCGGTAGCACGGAGCTCACATTTTTCAGCGATGGAAAACTGATCTTTAAAAAATCCATCGACATAGGAACCATCCGGTTGCTGAAAAATGGGGTTGAAGAATCTACCTGGGACAAGATGAAAGAATTTCTCGAAACCGGCATCAAAGGTTTTCACCATGTTACCTGCATAGGGTCGGGTGGTAACATTAATAAAGTTTTCTCTCTCTCCAAACGTAAAGAGGGCAAGCCGCTTCATATTGATTTGCTCCGCACTTACTATAAAGAACTTGGCAGCGTAACGCTCGAGCAGCGTATGAACCTGTATAAACTACGGGAAGACCGCGCAGATGTTATTGTTCCGGCCTTACTCATCTATATTAACGTGATGCGCTGGTCGGCTGCTGAAGAAATTTACGTTCCGAGAATTGGGTTGGCAGACGGACTCATTCAAAATCTGTACGAAGAAGTTACCGCAGGCATGATCGTGCATTAGCTATTGAAATATAGGTTTGCATTACGTTACATTTTAAAACCAGCTTATGAGTGCCGCCGCAGAAGTAAAACGCATAACAACTGCCACCCTGCAGAAAATGAAAACCTCAGGACAAAAAATATCTATGCTCACGGCATATGATTTTTCGTTCGCCAAAATCATAGACGAGGCAGGCATTGACGTTATACTGGTGGGCGACTCGGCTTCCAATGTAATGGCAGGGCATGAAACCACGCTTCCAATTACCCTGGAACAGATGATGTATCATGCCTCCTCAGTGGTACGCGGCGCCCGCCGTTGCCTTATTGTAGTGGATCTGCCTTTTGGAGCCTATCAGTCCAATGGTGATATAGCCCTGGCATCTGCTATCCGCATGCTAAAGGAAACAGGTGCCCACGCCATTAAACTGGAAGGCGGTGCCGAGGTTGTTGAGTCGGTTCGGCGCATTATCTCTGCGGGCATACCTGTGATGGCACACCTCGGACTAACTCCCCAGTCGATCTACAAGTTTGGCAGTTACAACGTTCGGGCAAAGGAAGCCGTAGAAGCAACAAAGCTGAAAGCAGATGCGAAACTGCTCGAAGACGCTGGTTGTTTCGCCCTGGTATTGGAGAAAATTCCTGCCGCCCTTGCCAGGGAGGTTTCGGAAACTTTGGTGATACCTACCATCGGCATTGGAGCCGGCAAGCATTGTGATGGGCAGGTGCTGGTGATGCACGACATGCTGGGCATCAACACGGCCTTCAAACCCCGGTTTCTGCGCCAGTACATGAATATAAGCGACCAGGCAACTGCAGCTGTGAAAAGTTTTATTAGTGATGTACGCAGTAATGGATTTCCAACCGATCAGGAATCTTATTGATAAGGGTGCAAGGCTATCTTAGATGTGTGAAGTCAGCTTCATCCCCTGGCAGGTATCTCCTCCAAGAAGCACCATAACCGGCGTGCACTCAAAGCTTTATTGC
>JBGTIL010000699.1:0-3450 GCA_041745695.1 Chitinophagaceae bacterium
GTAACGGAAGGGAACCAACGCAAACTCCGGCAGTGCAGGTGCCGCAGGCAAAAGTGTCCAGCGAAGGTCTTCGGGGTAGTGATCTTTAATAAATTCGGCAGGTGGCGTTAGCAAATAGCGGGGGTTGTAATAAGTTACATACTGATTGGAGCCATATGTTACATAGCCGCTCGCCCAGGTTGCATCCAGCAAATGCCAGGTGCTGTCTATGCGCACTGCATTCCAGGTGTGGTTGGAACGGAATCTGGTTTCCGCCCTGTTCCTGTCGGTACGTACATAGCCGGTAACCAGCTCCGCCCTGATTCCTGCATGATAACAAAGTGAAGCGAACAAACGTGCATATCCGTCGCACACCGCCACTCTTCTTCGCAATACATTTTCCGCCACGTAGTCATTCAGCGGCGTTAAAGTGTCTGGCTCGGAAGAAGTGAGCTTTGGATAGACAATGGGGGCTTTTCTCGGGATCGCGTAAAGTATACCTGTGTTGTAAGCAATGTTATCGGTGATCCAGGAAATAATCGAAAGTACTTTTTCTCTTTCAGAAGGCAGTCCTGCAGTGAGCTTTTGCGAAAGCAGATACGGAGAAGTTTGTTCAGCAAGGTACCTGGAATAGGCACTGCCTCTTTTTTGTGCTGCGGCACCTAGGCATATTAATGTCAGATAAAAACAGAACCACCGCTTCATGTTGCACCGTACTTAAGAAACTACAAGTTCGGAAAATTCAAACGGAAATGACACATCTTGCGAAACCCGATGAACCAACAGTTACATTGCTAACAGCCTGTTAACAAACGACCGGCATCTGGACACTGTAACAGATAAATGATTGATTAAGAGGAATTTCATTATATTAATACTAGCTTCGGCGCTTACGCGACGACTTAAGTCCAGGCTTTACTCACATTTTAGGGAGCAAAAGATTGAATTCGTTCGCCGATTCAGCTTCAAACAATATCATATGAATATCCAGGTTACAAACTTGAGCCACAATACGGTGGACAGCGATTTAAGAAAATTATTCTCTTTCTACGGTGAAGTGTTATCAGCAGAGGTACTGCGCGACCGCATTAATGGTCGTTCAAGAGGTACCGCTTTCGTTGACATGATTAACGATGCACAGGGCGCTCTTGCCATAACTGGTTTACACCGCACGCAGGTTGACGGCAAGGCAATCGCAGTAAGCGAAAAAACGTACAGTCCCTCAGCCTATAAAAATAGTTTGTAACGTCTCGGCGGTTCCCTCAGAGCTGTGTTCCTTGTATATCGACTGATCGGCAGTAGATTGAATTATCTTTGTCCCGCATGGAAACACAAAGCACTGTTGCCTTTCATACACTTGGCTGCAAGCTCAATTATTCAGAAACATCAACTATTGCCAGGCAGCTGGAGCAGGAAGGATTTTTGAGAAGGGACTTTGACGAGGAGGCAGATGTTTATGTGATCAACACATGCTCTGTAACCAATAATGCCGACAAAGAGTGCAGGCAGCTTGTACGACGTATACAGCGCAAAGCTCCGCAAAGCCTGGTGGTAATTACCGGTTGTTACGCCCAGCTAAAGCCTAAAGAGATCGCTGAAATACCGGGTGTTGACCTCGTTTTGGGTGCGGCAGAAAAATTCAACCTCTTTACTCATCTTAAAGAACTGACCAAAGGAGAACCAACCCGTATTTCTTCCTGCGACATCGCGGATGTATCCGGATTTAATGCGTCATTTTCCCTGAACGACAGAACCCGGAGCTTTCTGAAAGTACAGGATGGCTGCGACTACAACTGTTCTTTCTGCACCATTCCCATGGCCCGCGGCAAAAGCCGCAGCGACACGATTGCCAACGTGCTCAATAACGCTAGAAGTTTAGCCCGCTCCGGGGTTAAGGAAATTGTCTTGACCGGCGTGAACCTGGGTGATTTTGGAAACAGGTTGGCGGGTCCGGAACAGGCAGATGAAACTTTCTATTCACTCATCACTCAATTAGAGCAAATTGAGGGTGTGGAGCGATACAGGATCTCTTCCATAGAACCGAACCTTCTCACAGAAAATATCATCCGATTTGTTGCAGGAAGTAAGAAGTTTATGCCCCACTTCCACATTCCGCTGCAGAGCGGGAGCAATTTCATCCTTGGCGCGATGCGGAGGCGGTACCGTAAAGAGTTGTATGCGGAGCGGGTACAAATGATCAAATCAATCATGCCCCATTGTGCCATTGGTGCAGACGTCATTGTTGGCTTCCCTTCCGAAACAGAAGCGCACTTTACAGAAACCGTTGACTTTATTCAGAGCCTCGACATCTCTTACCTCCATGTATTCACTTATTCCGAACGCGACGGAACGCGTGCACTTGAGCTGTCGCCGGTAGTGCCCGTGCCGGTACGCAATGAGCGGAATAAAAAACTACGCACGCTTAGCTACATGAAGACGCAATATTTTGCGCAGATGCACAGGGGTAATACACGTCCTGTTTTATTTGAGGATGCTCAGAAGAAGGGGATGATGGAAGGCTATACAGATAATTACATCCGGGTTACCACTCCCTACCGGGCAGAGTGGGCCAACCAAACCGTTCAATGGAATCTTACCTGAATGTTTTAACGAAAAAACCATCTTGGCATGTATGTCATTACCGTTGTCCCTATGCGCATTGTTGATTGATGGAATCAGGCATTTGCTCAAAAAAGGTTTTGCTATAAACAGGTGCTCCCCATCTTTGCAGACCGAAAAAAGGGAGTTCAGCTCAGCTGGTTCAGAACATCTGCCTTACAAAAAGGTTGCAACTTTTTGCTACTACGTAGTCACTTCAAGAGTCTTAGTTCACATCAAATATAAAGTGCCCCATTCAGTGCCCTAAATCCACTTTAATAGTTCATTCATAAATCATTTTCCATCTCAAATGGTGCCAGATGAAGAGTCTATCGATGATTGCCGATATGTGTATATGACTCACCCACAATTTTTTCCTAATTTTTTGAAGGCACCATGCCTAACGTATCTTCTTTTTTCTTAATTTAGTGTCAATTACCATTGGTATTATACGTTCAAATCTTATTGAATGTTCCTACCAAAGTGATTGTCCTTAACAAATCATGATACGAAAGTAGCCGCAAACTCTTTTCACCACAATGGTGAAGGGCGAATTTTTGTAACCTAAATGTTTTTGTTTTGTTGGATAATCACTTTACGGGTAATAACAATAGCTACGTCTTCATACAGGTCATTGTAAATCCCCCACAAGAAGAAAAGAACGTTGAAGCAAAGAAGCCTTCTATATCATTATGGGCCTGGCTAAAGAACATTTCTGTTGCAGTATCGTCTGTGTTCGATGTTGTGAAAAAGGTGCTGCCGTATATCCTACCCTTCTTTCTAAGCGGATAAAGGCAAAAAGGATTAATTTTCCTTACAAGCTATGTCTATATCATATCGCAGGTTTAATCGTGGGGCACACTCTAGTACCCC
>JBGTIL010000700.1:0-1912 GCA_041745695.1 Chitinophagaceae bacterium
CAAAGCAATCAATTGATCAAAACTTATTTGCAAAAACATCAGTATACACAGTATATCGACGTTTTTTCGTTAATGCTTAACAGCGAAGGAAAACCAAGAGCCGATATCTTTATTGAAGATAACTTGCATATGAACCAGAAAGGCTACCAAATCTGGCATAAAGCCATAAAGCCTTATCTGCTAAAAAAATAAAACTTCCTGCCATGAAGATTTTTACCTGCTGGGTTGCACTCGCCATCTGCCTGTTTACTGCCGATGCATATAGCCAGAAAAGAAAAACCGTAAAAGCTAAACCCAAGCCCAACCCCGCAGAACTTTTCATTAATAAACTGATGGCCAAAATGACCCTTGATGAAAAGATCGGACAACTTAATTTGGTTTCGATAGGCTTTGATGTAACCGGCCCTGTTGTGAGCAAAAACGTAGACGAGAACATTCGCAAAGGTTTGGTGGGTGGGGTATTTAATAATTACACACCCGTTGCCGTAAGGAAGCTACAGGAAATGGCGGTAAACGAAACCCGTTTAAAGATCCCGCTTATATTTGGTTATGATGTAGTGCATGGTCATCGCACTATTTTCCCTATCCCGTTAGGATTATCCTCCAGTTGGGATATGGCAGCCATTGAGCAAAGCGCCCGCATAGCTGCTGAGGAGGCAAGCGCCGATGGGCTGAACTGGACTTTTTCGCCCATGGTTGATATTTCCCGCGACCCGCGCTGGGGCCGCGTTGCAGAAGGATCTGGCGAAGATACATGGTACGGTATGGAGGTAGCAAAGGCGATGGTGAAAGGCTACCAGAGGGATGACCTTACCCTAAACAATACCATAATGGCTTGTGTAAAGCATTTTGCGTTATACGGCGCAGCAGAAGCCGGTCGCGATTATAATACGGTAGATATGAGCAGGAGGAGAATGTTTGAAGAATACCTGCCGCCTTTTAAAGCAGCGCTTGATGCCGGGGCTGGCAGCGTAATGACCAGCTTTAACGAAGTTGACGGCATACCTGCCACTGCCAATAAATGGCTGATGACCGACCTGCTGAAAAAGCAATGGGGATTTAAAGGATTGGTAGTTACAGATTATACCGCAATTAACGAGTTGGTACCACATGGTATAGCCAAAAATGAATATGAAGCCGCTGCTTTGGCCTTAAAAGCTGGTGTTGATATGGATATGGTTGGCGAAGTTTACCTGAAAAATTTGAAGCAGCTGGTAAAAGATAAAAAAATAACAGTGGCCCAGGTAGATGACGCCTGCCGGAAAGTACTGGAAGCCAAATATAAATTGGGATTGTTTGACGATCCGTACCGCTACATCAACAACGAGCGTGCAAAACAAACCTTAATGAAGCAGGAGTTTAAAGATGCAGCCCGGGATATTGCACGAAAAAGCATGGTATTGTTAAAAAATCATAATAATATTCTTCCGCTTAAAAAAGATGCAAAAATTGCTTTGATTGGCCCACTTGCCAGAAACCAGCGGGATATGATAGGGAACTGGAGTGGAGCCGGCGACTGGAAAAAAGCCATAAGCGTAGAACAGGGAATAAAGAATGTAGCGGCAAATTCCAGGCTTACCTATGCCAAAGGCGCTAATTTTACAGATGATACGCTGCTCATCAGGCGTTTAAATACACATGGCGGCGAGCTGGAAATTGATAAACGATCATCAGAAGCAATGATCAGGGAGGCGGTTAAGGCAACCCGCAAAATGGATGTTATTGTTGCCGTTGTCGGCGAATCACAGGGCATGTCGGGTGAAGCTGCAAGCCGTGCAGATATAGGCTTGCCAGGCAAACAGCTCGATCTGCTAAAGGCTTTAAAGAAAACAGGTAAGCCGCTGGTGATCGTTTTAATGAACGGCAGGCCATTGACCTTAAACTGGGAAAAAGAAAATGCAAATGCCATTTT
>JBGTIL010000701.1:0-14134 GCA_041745695.1 Chitinophagaceae bacterium
CGCTCACGCCAGGGTCGTATTCATAAAAATCCAGCATCTCGTTTACAAACTGTTCATAGATTTCGTCTACGAGATCCAGATCGAAACTAATTTCCCGTTGTTCCATTATCAGCTGAATCATGGTAGGTATATCGTAGCCCCGAAACTGGCTAACTTCCGCAGCAGTCAGGCTAAGATCGTTCCCGGTGAAGGCTTTCTTCAAAGCGTCGGTGACGGCATTATTGTCACAAACAGTGGTGCCTACGAGGTCGAAGATGGCAAGTGTAACAGGCATAAAAACAAGCTTTGCTGTATATAAATGAGGCGAAAGGGTCTGTTGTCGGAATTGCGATGGATGAGAAGAAACAAACCGATGCGGTTCCGATGGAATGATAAAGTAAACAACTTCGAAAGGAAGTACCCGCTGAAAAGCATTAACGAAATGTGATCAATTTTTACATGCCTTTATCTCAGCTAAGGTAGATAGGTGCAGCGCCATCTGAAGTCGCGGCGGCGGGTTTGAGGAGCCTGTTTCCCTCATAGAATATGCTGGTAGGTAGGTGACCACAGATACAACTTCCACTTCCTTGTCGCAGCCCTGTCACAAGGAGACCGCAGCAGCAATCCAGGCGCTGCGCCCCACGCCATTGATGCCGGATCCGTGCGTACGATAATCCTGATTGAAACCGTTTTGCAGCCCCGCACTCAGTTTTAAGCAATTTAATTCATAGCCCCCATAAGCGTTGAGCACCCACCACCCGGGTGTACCGCCAATGGGTATGCGATTATCTTCCTTATCGCCCGTAGCCAGCCGGTGTTGTTTACCAGCCGCCAATAACTCCACAATCGCAAACCAACCGTCCGCTCGCAAGGTGCCTGTAAACCTTCCGTGCAGGGGCGGTATACGCCGCAAGGGCTCTTGTTTGGAAGTGTTTTGTCCATAAGTGTAAGTGCCATTCGCAGCCAGCTCTACCGAGCGTACAGGCTTCCAAACCACCTCGGCCTCCAGCCCTTTTATTATAGCATGTTCGATATTGGTTTTACTGTATACAGGATATCCGCTTCTGATTTCGTTACCTTTTACGCGGGTGATCAGGTCTCTCAGGTTCATCCGATAGAATGCAACGTCGCCACGGAGTTTGTCGGTTTTAAATTTATAGCCCACCTCGGCATTACCCGACTTCTCAGGTTCGAGATTAGCGGAAGGAACCTCGAACCTGAAATCCACCACACCCAAAGACCCCAGGTCATCAATGTTTGGAGCCCTGTAGCCGGTACTGTACGTAGCATAAAAATGATGCTGCCGGAATACATACATCAGGGATGCATTCCATACAAGTGCTGACGGATGGAGTTTGATCGGCCCGAGGGCGGAGTCTCTAAGTGAGATCGAAAAGCTATTGAAACGCAATCCTGCGTCGGCTATCCAGTTGTTTAATTTAAAGTGATGCAGGCTGTAGAGCGAATAATTACCATACGCAGCACCATCCGGATACAGGCCGCGACTGGGTTTGCTAAGGTTGTTCTGCCGGTTGATATCGCTACGAAAACTGCGCACCTTATCGTGGTAAAGTTCCACACCGGTATTGGCTTTCCAGCCTTGACTTAACACCGACTGCATGTTGGCAGTCAGACCAGTAGTATTCACTTCATCTCTTTCTTTCCGGTACAACACACTGCCCCGCTTCAGGCTTCCCCGCTCTTCACCACTTTGCTGATAGGAGGCGATCAACTCAACCTTGTTGAACAATGGATGCCTGCCCCTGATATCAAGTTTTGCATATTGCAGACCGCGCTGCTGCTTCACAAACTCGTTGATCTCGAAATTCTCCAGTACAATTTTGTGGTATACCGGAACATTTGTCTGCTCGAGGTACTGTTGAGAGAGTGTTAGCTCCATGTTGTTGCGAAGGGCAAATTTTGCCTTTGTATTGAAGGCCCATTCTGTATACCCGGAAGGGGTTTGTTTCCCCGTGCTGTCACCTCCAATAAGGTCGCCAAAGTTACGGTAGGTGAGTCCTCCGGTAAATGCCGCCCGCTTCGATGAATAGCCTATAGTGCCCCTTGCTGTTTTTTCCATGCCGCCCGTCATACCCCGCAGTATAACACCGCCGCTCCAGTGTTTCTGGTTTTCGGAGAATCGAGGATCAGCAGTGAGTACATGGATAACACCGCCAAGCGCGTCGCTGCCATACTGCACAGAGCCTGTGCCTTTGGCTACTTCTATACTGTTGATCAGGTATGGGTCTATTGTATTGAGGTATTGATTGGGTCCGTACCGGAACGTGGCGTTATTTAAACGGATGCCATCAACCAGGATAAGTGTTTGGTTCCCGGTTAGTCCGCGAATAAAAGCGGAGCCTCCGCCATGATTCGTTTTTTGAACAAATACCCCTTTAACACCTTGCAAAGCTTCGGCAGTTGTACGCGGGCCGTACTGGTGCAGGTACTGGCTGTCGATCTTGCCAATGGCATAAGGCACCCATAAGGGATTGTTGCCCATACGTTGTGCTGTTACAACTACCTCTGTCAGGGATGCCCCGGCAGAATCGCCCTGGGCATGGGCTATAACAGTAGCGGTAAAGCTGAGACTGAAAATTAAAACCTTTCGTATGCTGCCTGCTTGCATGAATCAATTTTAGAAACCGAGACGCTACACGAGATGACTGAACAACCATTGCTGTATACCCTGCAGCTGATTCAACGTTGGACGCCGGTCACGATCAACCGAAATTATTTTAATAAGGCAATGATGCGATGAAACAGCTCCGTGTTTTGGTAAACCCCCGCAAAGCGGTCCGACTGCGGTCCGTAGGCGAACACAGGTACAGGAATACCGGTGTGATCGTCTGAAGAGAAATGCCCGCTCACGTAGCCTGTTTGCAGATCACCATCCATCAAACTCATACCTCCGGTTTCATGATCCCCGGTTACTACTACGAGGGTTCCCGGATGCTCGTCGGCCCACTGCATTGCCTGCCCAACAGCAGCGTCAAAATCAAGCAGTTCTGTAACCGTGGTAGCCATATTGTTCTGATGACCACCGAGGTCTATTTTGGCTCCTTCAACCATCAGAAAAAAACCTCGTTTACCCGGGCTTAGATAGGACAAAGATTTTCCGAGGGCATTCGATAAAAAACCACCTCTTCCACCCTCGATGGTGAGGGCAGCCTTGTCATCAAGCACCAGTATTCTTCTTGATGCAGGGAACTTTTCATTTACGGAGCTGTGTCGGGTGATGCCATTTTGTTGTAATACTTTCCGCCCCTTTTCGTCGTCAAAATACTTGTTACCAGAACCAATAAGCAGGTCGACTGCAGATGTGGGGAAGTTGCCGGCGATAGTTACAAGGCTGTCGCGCTCGGGATGATGTGCATAAAAACTTGCGGGCGTTGCATCAGCTATATCACCGGTGGTGATGATACCGGTGCGCATGCCCTTTTTTTTACTTACAGCGGTTATTTGCAATAAGGAACGACCGGTACTGTCGACACCTATGTGCCTGTTGGCAGTTTTCTTACCTGTTGCCATGGCGGTTCCACCACCCCCGGAATCTGTAATGTAGCTGTCTGTTGCGGCCGTCTGCGAAAGTCCGACAGAACGCATGTTGAAAATGTTCAGGCCACCCCTGTTAGCCGTATAGGCGCTGTGTAATTGCGCCAGTCCCATGCCGTCGCCAATGAGTAAGATAACACTTGTAACTGGCGCAACCTTCCGGTCGTGTTGGAAGGTGGGGCGATACAGCGTTTGCGGAGCCACGCTGGTGAATGACACTGCAGGCAGGCCATTCAGGAACGAAGTGATCTCGAAGATCTTATCTGTATTGATGTAATCTGTATCAAGACGCATCAGGGTGTACCAGGCATTGGCGCCATCGGGCGCTGCCCAGAAGCGGATAGGTTTGTTAAGTGCATGAGCACGTGACACTGCAGCTTTCAGCTTCTGGTAGTCTGCAGCCATAGGCACTCCCTTACCATTCCATTTGCTGTAGTTGCGAAAGTTGTCGCTGAAAAGAGCAACTTTTTGAAAAGCCTCGGGGGTGTAGGTTTTATCCAGCTGTCCGTCAAATAAAATCCACGAAGGATAGGTTGCAAATTGGGCTGTTGGTGGCTGACCGCCAGTGATCACCAGACGTAGGCTGGGGTTCTGAGTAAGTGAAGGATAGGTTTGCAATACCTCGATAAGCCTGCGTAACGTAGGCACAGCCGCTGTTTTCAAGTCTATGAGCAGCATCAGGTTTTTGGAGGTATCTGCAAACACAGAGCCCTTGTTTTTTTCGATGACTCCTTTCAGCGGTTCGAGGTATAACTGCTCCAGTGTGCGATGGCTTTGAATCTGCGCTGTGTCGTGCGCCACGTAGAGTTCGTTGTTGCGCAAAAAAATATCTGCTTCAATGGAACCAAAGCCTGCCTGATAGGGCGGGTAGAATGCAACAGGATGAATGTAATCGTTGTGTGCATGCGCATTGGCTACTGTATAAAGACGCTCCTGGGCAGCAACTGTAAAAGGCAGTAACAGCATGCAAAGCCCACAACCGAGAAGCAAAGAACAGAAGTCACGAATTTTCCTCGGCATCATACAATCATTAGCATTTATCAGCAGTGCTTTTCAGCGGCCGCAGTACAATCCGCGCAATCACGTACATCATCCAACCAGTGGTAAGAGCTTAATCATCCGACTTATCAGTGATCTTAACAAAGGCACTTCTCCTTGGGGCCGGCATTACCGAGTGCTCGCCTTTCACGGCCTTCCAGATAACCTCACTAAATAACATGTCGGGTATCCGGTCTTCTTTAGAAAAATCAAAGGTTTCACTTAAGCGGGCACTGGCTGAAAGGGATTTATTTCTTTCGTCGATATCAATATTCGCCGGAACAGCAGTAAACGGCGCCAGGTTCGGTGTGGCTGTAAAGCTGCGCCACATGGGCGTTGCAGCAGCGTCGTACTGGCTCATTGGCGGTAATCCCAGTATGAGTTCCATGGTACGGAGCATAGACGACGTAGAGTACATCGTATGGTCTATAAATCCGCGTTTCACGAACGGTCCGGCCACGTAAGCAGTAGTGCGGTGGGCGTCAACATGGTCAGGGCCATTTTGTGCATCGTCTTCAACAATGAACACGGCACTTTCTTTCCAGATGGAGCTTTTTGAAAGGTGTTCGATAAACATACCAACGGCAAGGTCGTTCTCTGCAACGTGGGCCGCAGGTGTCGGACGTCCAAGCCTCAAGCCCTCGGTATGGTCATTCCCAAACCGGAGCGAATTGAAACTCGGTACCGCGCCGGCAGCAAGCAGTGAGTCAAATTCACGGCGCCACTGACCGAAGCGCGTTGTGTCCCTCACGCTCAGCGTGTACGGCGTGTAGTAAGGACAAAAATGTCCTTCCAGCGAAGGTATATTGGCCTTGCCCTCGTCGGCAAATTCGCCGTAAGTGCGATAGCTCACGCCAGCCCGCTTACAATAATCCCATATAAAACCTTTTTTAGGATTAGCTACTTCTCTTCTTCCTTCGCCAGGATAGGTGCCACCCCTTCCACCGTAACTCGTTACCCAGTTCTTTTCCAGGAAATCGGTTGCATTAGCGCTGGTGCTCCAGTTGTGTCCATCAGCACTTACTTCACCATCTGCATAAAAATTATCAAGCAGCACAAACTCCTTAACCAGCTTGTGCTGGTTCGGTGTTATTTTTTCTCCGAATAATACGAGGCTGGTATCACCATTGCCTCCCGCCACATCACCTAGCACCTGGTCGTAGGTGCGGTTTTCTTTAATGATATAGAACACATATTTTATGGGCGACGGCGCACCCACTTTTTGTGGTATCGGGTTGCCCTTTTCGCCACCTGCATTCAGCTCCCTGTCTTTGGTATAGGAAGTATTTTTGTACACAGCTTTTGAATACACAGCAAGTGCTGCTGCTGCAGGCTCAGCGATGACGGACATCGTGCCTTTCATTAAACCTCCGATATAGCCCGAGCGCACAGATACAGTGGTATCACCAATATGACGTTCTACAGTTTGGTCGGCTCGTGTAGGATTTGGGCCGGTTGGGTTGGGATAAGATGAGAAGCCCTTGCCATTCGACACCCAAAGCTTTTTGCCAATCACTTTTACGTTGGTGGGGTACCAGCCTACAGGAATAAAACCTTTGGATCGGCTCCGGCTGCGCACACTCACATCGAAAACTGCGAGGCAGTTGTTGTCTGCATTAGCAACGTACAAAGTTTTTTCATCAACAGAAAGTGCAAGCCCGTTGGAAGTAGAGCCTGCGGGTGCATTGGCAAACAGGGCTGCATTCAACACCTCCGTAACGGCTCTTCGTTTCACATCGATAACAGATACGCTGTTGTCGTTGGCGTTGGCTACAAACAACAGTGAAGCGGTCTTATTCAACAGCAATTCGTTGGGATTATCACCCACATTAATTTCGGCACTGATGGTTCTTTTCTTCGTATCAAACACAAGCACCTTGTCGCCACCCCATAAAGAAATGAATAACTCTTTTTTATCAGGCGACAGCAGGCAGGCATAAGCCTCCTTACCCAGTGCCAACTCCTGGATGATTTTCTTACTTGCGATATTTACCAGGTAAAGGGAATTGTTTTCCTTGGTAACCACGTACAAAATGCCCGCGGCATCATCAATTTCCAAACCTGCCGGAGAAATTTTTGTAGGCCATTTGGTACCCAGAACAATGCTGTCTACCAGCCGGAGTTTGCTGTTAGCAGTGCTATACTTCAGTATCCAGTTGTCGTTACCTCCGGAGGCATATAAAAACTTTTCGTCATTGCTGAATTTGAGCCCGTACCAGGATTTTGGTATGATCACATTGTCCAGTTCCTTTTCTGTTCTGGTATCAATCAGTTGGATGCTCTGTATGCTCTGTCCGTTGTTGGTTACTGCAATCCATTTTTTTGATGGAGAAACAACCAGATTCAGCGGCAGGTCGCCTAGCGGAAGCGAGCTTCCTGCTGGCGATAGATGCCAGCCGTTGGGTAGCCGCACCCGCTTTTGTTCCAGGCTTTTTTCGAGGGAGCCGGCAGTTTGAGCAACAGTGAATAAAGATGCCGAAAGACAGCAAAGAAAGAAACAACTAATTTTCATACTGCTCATTGATTGATCGTTTTTTAAAACCCGTAACGTGCACCGATCTGTATCTGGTAAGGCGTTCCGTTGGCCTGTAGGACGCCGATATTCTCATTCACCCTGTAGTTGTACTCTCTAGTTTCCTGGTTAAAGCCAGTCACCGTTAGCAGGGTCTGCGTGTTAAAAGTATTGAAGTTGAAGTTTCTGCCCCATTCTTTATTTATGAGATTGGCAAAATTAAATACGTCGACGCTCAGCGTGAACTTCTGTTTCTTCACGATCTTGAAGTCTTTGGTCAGGCGCATATCGAAGATGCCTGAAAAAGGGTTTTCGCCGCCGTTGCGGTCTGCGATTTTTCCGAGGTTAGCTCTAATGTAGTCGGCAGCCCGATTGTCAGGGTTGTTCAGCACTTTTTCCATAGATGCCTTGATAGCTGCAGGCGTTTTGGCATCGTTAGGATCAAAAATAAAAGCGAGGTCATTGTCGTTACCCGGACCGCCCACAAAATCTCCGTTGATATCTGCATCAACAGTAAGCGAATAGCGTGTACCACCGATGCCTGTAAACCGTCCGCTTAGATTAAATCCTTTCCAGGAAGGAGTAGATCCAAAAAATACGAGCTTGTGTTTAAATTGATTGTCGCTGAAATTGATCTCTGACAGATCGCGGGGATCAGATTTTACCGGACGGAAAGTAGATGTGTTGGCAACGTTTCCGTTGTAGGAGGTATTGTCTTTTGTGACGTTGTAAGTATAGCTGAAGTTGATGTAGCCATCGCGAAAGTACCTGTACTCGGCATCAGCAATAGCGATCTTAGAAGTCAGTGTTGCCCCGTTGGTGAACTCTAGTGTTCTTCCCACTGCCTGCGTCTTCCTTCCCAAAACGCTGTTAGTAATACCTGTAGCAGATATGCTGCTGGCAGGAACAAAAACGCCACGGTTATTTTCGTTAGCCAACGTAAAATAAGGTTGGTCTACCAGGTTACGATCGAGGTAAACATAGTTGTTATAAGTGTAGGAGTAAAGCAGGTTTAAACCCAGGCGGAGTTTGTTTTGAAACAATATTTTATTATAGGAGATATTAGCTTTGAAGATGCTGGGCACCTGCAGATTGGGGTCGTTCAGGTTGATGGTAGAAACGGAGGGGACGCCGGCAACAAGCCCCGGGGCAGCCGAGGGATCGGTGCGATAGAGTGGAAAATTAGGAACGGGTACCAGGTTTGGTACTGGCGTTTGGTTAGGTACCGCATTGGGACGCGTTACATCAATAGCTGCGACCTTGGTGCCGCTGTTTTGAATATTATTTACCTGGGCGTAGGTAATAGGATTGGCAGAAAATAAGCCTGCACCAAATTTCATGATATCGGTCCGTTTGCCTTCTATGTCCCAGGTAAGTTGCAATCTCGGTTGGAAGTTATTCCAGTCTGTAGGATTGTTGTCAGTGCGCAGGCCAAGCTCCCTTTGAACAACCGGGTTGTAATTTCCTGAAGTCAGGTAACTGGTAATATCCCACCGCAGACCAAGGGTGGCATCCCAGTTTTTCCAGGGCAGCCATTGAACTTGTCCGAATAAGGAGCCATTTAATACGTATTGCTGCACGCTGGGCTTGCCTGCTATCGGAACCTCGCGCGCATACCTCGAGGGATTCAGGTTATTAAAATCTGTTACGCTATTGAAGATGAAACGCCCGTTCTGCTCGTTGGAAATATAAGAGTCCAGGTAGGTTAGTGTATTGTCGGTACCGAAGATAAAATTGTACTTCCCTTTTGTGAAGTAAGAGGTGTTAATCAGCTGGTATTGCTTTTCCAAGTTGTCTTCCGGATTGAATCGTTGACCGCCTAATTGCACAGTGGTATTGCCTTGTGTGCCATTTGGCAGCAGGGAGCGCACCGTAACAATAGCCCGGGGAATATTGGAAGAAGGCAATTCTGAATTGGGTACGAAGTTGCGGGTAGCATGCTGGTATTGCACTTTCAACTCATTTAGAAAGCCTGGGTTCACCTGCGTGCGCAGGGAGAGCAGGGTGCTGTTTTCTTCGGATTTAAAATCGCCCCATACCTCGTAGAGATTAATGTTGCTGTTGTCGTTGACACTTGTAGGGTTATTCCAGTTACTGTAATTGTTTCTGAAAGTGAGCCGATTCTTTTCGTTCATCTGCCAGTCGAGCCGGAGAAGAAAAGTATTGGCGACAGTTTTTCTTCCAAATTCACCTACCTGCTGTGAGTTGCTAAGTCCATACTTTGTACGGGCAATATTCAGTACTGTATCCAAAGCGCCTTTGCTGATGCGGTTGGCAATAGCATCGGCATCAGATTTAATATCGGCTATAAAAAAAGGTGCAGATGCATTCTCGCGGTCAAAGGCGGTGAAGAAATGCAATTTGTTTTTGATCACCGGTCCGCCAAGGCTGAAGCCGTACTGATTGTTGGTAAATTTCTGTACACGTTTGTTGCCTCTGATGTCGTTGGGGCTGGCAAGTGCATCAGACCGGAAGTAATCAAACACACTACCTGTAAATGTATTGGTACCTGATTTGGTTACGGCACTGATAGCGCCGCCGCCCTGCCTGCCCTGGGTTACACTGTATACGTTGGTAATGATCTCAAACTCGCGGATGGCTTCAAGTGATAGTGAAAATGGTCCACGTCCGATTTCCCCGCTGGTTAAATTGTTACGTGCGCTCACACCATCTATGAGGTAGTTGGTGGAAGAAAATCGCTGACCGCTCAAATTTGAACCATTGGATGTAGGCGCAAGTGAAGCAAGGTCATTGAAGTTTCTATTCTGCGCAGGAATCTGCTGAATCGTTCTGGCAGATATGGCTGTACTGGCACCAAAGCGATCTATCCTGCTGCTTACGCTGTTGGAGGTAACTACCACCTCCGCAAGCGAGGAACTGCTTTCTACCAGTGTAAAATCGTTAACCAGCGCATCGCCCAGGTTGATGGATAAATTGTTTTTTAATTGGGTACTGTAGCCAACAAAACTCACCTGGATGCTGTAGGGACTGCCCAGCGGAAGCTGTTTGAATGAAAAAGCTCCTTCTGCATTGGTAACTGCAGCCGACCTGAAACCTGTAGAGTTGTTGACTATGGTTACCGTGGCGCCGGCCAGGGGCTTTGTGCCGTCAGTGGTAACGATACCACTTGCCGACGCATCGGTTGATTGCGCATACAACGCAGGTGCAAACACGAGCACCGTCAATAAAATAATCAAGGCTGATTGAAGTAAAAATTTCTGCATCTCTGAAGTTTTTTTAATATTTAACAGGCATGTACAAACGTTTGCCGGGCACAGGGAGTAACATAGAATTGCCAGCTCACCGGCACAGGCCAACAAGGGAGTTGTATAAAGTTTTAGCTGGGGTAGTTACACCCGGGACAAAAATTCTAAGGGGCAAAACTGCCTGCTTAATGTTATCAAATTCTTACCCGAAGGTTACCAAATGATGAAGAAAGAAAAAGCGCGGAGCGCTGCGGTATTGCGTAAATTTCTTACGATCGTACTACTGGAAATGTCAGTAAGTTTTACTGGTTGTTTGGGACCACGGGGGCTCGGGGGCAGGGAGTAACACGGAGGTTTATCGCCGCAAAGGCTCGAAGGCGGAAAGTAGCACGAAGAACAGCCAAGAGATAAGTAAGAATGCCACACTTCCTCCCTTTGTGCTCCTCCGCGCCTTTGCCTTTGTGGCAAAAACAGTGGCAAAAACCCACCGTTAGCAGACAATAAAAGTACTGGCTGTATTGCTGAGCGACATCAGCGTTTTTTGAAGATTGTTGTGTGCGTTGTGGCTGATGGCATACAGGATATCTTTCAGCTCCTTCACACTGGCAGGTTTGGTAATAAAACAGATAGCACCCCGTTGGAGCGTTTCTTCTATGTCTTTAGAATGCGAAGAAGTGGTGTACATGATAACAGGAATATCCCGAAGTTCTTCGTCCTCTTTCAAGGCGCCAAGGCATTCCTTTCCGCCCATACGTGGCATGTTAAGATCAAGAAAAATAATATCCGGTAAAATACTGTCAGGGGCGGTTAATTTATCAAGTGCGTCCTGCCCATTTATAGCACCGATAAACCTGGTGGAAGGACTTACTTCATGCAACATTTCCTTGAACAAATAACTATCGTCATTGTCATCATCAGCAAGAAAAAAAGTGAGGGGCTTAGACATAAAAAAACGCTGTTTTATTTAACGCTGTTAAGATAATCATACTAATGTGTCTTCTGTAATTTGTTCTGCAGGCAAAACAATTGTAAACCGCGCGCCGCCCTGTTCTTCGCCTGAAGCGGTTATGGTGCCGCCATGGCGTTCCACAATCTTCTTACAAAGTGAGAGACCCAGGCCTGTGCCTTCATACTTGTCTTTCGAATTCAGTCGGGTAAAGGTTTTAAATATTTTATCTACAAAAGAAATGTCGAAGCCTATGCCATTGTCTTGTACAACGAGCTCAGTACAGCCGACGCCTTCCACTTCAATCATTTCTGCTGTTATTGTAATTACAGGCGATCGTTCAGAACTCGCAAATTTCAAAGAATTATTGACCAGGTTATAAAATAGTTGATAGATCAGGATATCGGAACCCATGATAACCGGCAACTGTTTGTAGTGCAATACAGCCTTCTTTTCCAGTATCACAACTTCGAGGTCGTCCTCTATCTGCTTCAGTGTGAGATTGAGGTCAACTTTTTCTATCGACTGCTCAAGTGCATTGAGGGAAGAATAAAGCAGCACCCCATCGATCATCGCATACATCCTGTCGGCCGCAGTTACCATTTTATCGATATATAACTTGGCTTTTTCAGGAAGAGTGTCGCGAAATTCTTCGTTCACCCGGCTACTGAAAGTCTTTATTTTTCTTACAGGTTCTTTGAGATCGTGGCTGGCAACGTGTGCAAATTGCTGCAGGTCTTCATTGGAACGTTGTAGTTCTTTCGTGCGTTCACCAATTAGTTTTTCTAATCGCTCCGAGAACATTATTTGGTCTTCGATATCGGTATTGGTGCCGATCCACCTAACCACTTCACCCTGCGCGTTATGTACCGGAAACGCGCGGGTTAAAAACCAGCGGTATTTTCCATCTCTTCCCCGTAAAGGAAAGGTAAGCTCGAAGGGTTCGCCTTTTCCCCAGGCAGCGGTGACGAAGCTTACCACCCGCTCGAGATGCTGTGGATGATGCACTTTTTTCCATCCCCATCCCTGCATGTCTTCGAGCGTTGAGCCTGTGTATTCATACCAGCGTTGGTTGTACCAGAAGATATGACCGTCGCCATGAGCCATCCAGGCTAAGTTCTGTATATTATTGGCAAGGGTACTGAACCGTTCAGTACTTTCTTTCAGCGCATCTTCCGCCAACTTTGTTTCGTGAATGTCGAAACCAACGCCCACGAAACCCATGAAATGCCCATCGGGGAGGTAACGTGGATTGCCCTTAAACATGTGCCATCGGTACTCACCGTCGTGTCTTTTTAGTCTTACCTGAGGAAGGATATACGACGTGCGCTGCTGCAGCGCCGGAATGTAGGTTTCGAGTATCGGTTGCAGATCGTCGGGATGTACAATTCCGTCCCAGGCCCTACCAATGGCCTGGTCGAAAGTTTGACCGGTGTAGTCGAGCCATGTTGTATTAAAATAACTCATGGTGGCCTTTTCATCTGGTTCCACTATGTAGATGATGATGGGACTTTGATCCGCCAGGCTACGAAAACGCTCTTCGCTTTCCCCTATTGTTTTTTCGTAGGTTTTTCTTGCAGTGACATCTTTAAAAGTCCACGACCAGGCGTAATAAATTTCATTGTCCCCGGTAACGGGATAGCCATGTCTTTCAATGATTCTGCCGTCTTTAAAGGCAAGCTCGTCGATACTTGTTTCAGAAGGATGGTTGTAGAGATAATTTACTTTGTCAATGAACCTTTCAGGATGGATTAGTTGGGTCATAGCAAAGGCGAGGGCTTCACCATCATTAGTTGAATCCATGATGCTTTGCGGTATACCCCAAATTTCCATAAATCGCTGGTTAAAAGAAAGAATCTTCCCGTCTTTGCCTACCAGTATGATCCCGTCCGCGCTTGCTTCGTTGTGAGCTTCCAGTAAAGCTTTTCTGTAGCTAAGCGCCTCATTGGCAATCTTTTCCTCATGCACGTCCACTACTGTGCCTATCAATCCCTCAAATTGCCCGTCGGCACCAAACTTTGGACTACCACTGTCTAATACCCAACGGTATTCACCAGTGCGGGTTCTCAAACGGTAACGGAAGTTAAAGGCTGTATGAGTGTCTGTAGCTTCAAAGAACAGACGACCGGTTTCCTCCCGGTCGTCGGGATGGGTAGCCTCAAGCCAACCGGCACCCGCGGCTTCCTCCCGGGTTTGCCCTGTGTAATCGTACCAATGCTTGTTTAAGTAGTTACATTGTCCTTCAGCATCAGTAATCCATATAATCGCCGGCACGGTGTCTGTCAGCTGCCTAAAATAATTTTCGCTTTTCTGAAGCTTCTTTTTTGCCAGCACCTGGTTAGTGACCTCATAAGCGATAAGTGTAACACCACTGATCGTCTCGTTTAGTTCCCTGTAAGGTTGGTAAACAAAATTAAAGTAGGTGTCTTCCAACACGCCATTGCGTACTAACTGCAGAAGAATCTCATTGCCAATAAATGGCTCTCCGGTTCTGTAAACATCTCTCAGCAGCGCCGGAAAAACCTGGTTATTGAGCTCTGGTAAAACCGAAAACAAAGACTTGCCTTCAACATCATTCCCCTTACCCCATACCTCCTTGATAGCGTCATTAGCGAGGGCAATTACCATGTCTTCACCCATGAAGATGGACACGGCAAAAGGAGATTGCAGTAACAGCTTCTGAAAACGCACTTCATTGGCTCTGAGCATATCCTGAACCTTCTTCTGTTCGGTAACATCTCGCTGAACACAAACAAAAAGCGTTTTTCCATCAATGGCTACAGAGGTGATAAAGGAATGCGTAAAAAAAGTTTCCCCGTTTTTCTTTTTATTATGCCACTCTCCGCTCCAGTGACCCGATGTTTTTAACACAGCAATTACTTGCTGAACAACCGGATC
>JBGTIL010000702.1:0-1503 GCA_041745695.1 Chitinophagaceae bacterium
GCTCTTCCGATCTGTTAGTTAGCGGTTTTCGGCTGGCGGTTTGCGCTCCGAATTAGAAAGCGGAGAACCTGCGTACAATAAACCCGTATTCTATGGTTTTTGCAAGAATTACTTGATAAAACTAAGCTGCCATTAATTCCATTTGATAAGGGGTTCCACGTCTGATTACGGCGAAGACCCGGCTCAACAATTTATTTTTTATCACATTGAGAATACTTAAAGAACTTTTGCCTTCCTCTTTTCTTCGTTGGTAATATCGTTTAAACTCGTTGTCTTTTTTAATGGTATTTAATGCACACATCGTTAATAAGGCCTTCAGTTTTTTATTGGCCAGGTTGCTCACCCGGTTTCTTCCTCTGATGCTGGTGCCCGAACTATAAGGAAAGGGTGCCACCCCGCAATAGCAGGCAAATTTCCGGTGGTCATCAAAAGTGGTAAAGGCCTGGGTATGGATTAGGATGAAAAAAGCAGTCTGTTTCCCTACCCCGTGAACGGATTGTACCAGCTTAAATTGACGGCTCAGTTCTTCCTCTTCCTCTATCTTTTGCATCAGTTCCTCATCCACCTTCTTTATTTTCTGCTCATACTGCTTTAATAGGTCCTGGCTTTCGGTAATACAAAAAGCCGCCTGCTTTTTGTCGAAAGCGGTAAGCTCTGAGGTGGTACATTTAAGGGAGGTTTGATGTTTAACCAATTGTTCCCTGAAAGCCAGCAAGTATTTGATGGATAAAATCGTGGCCGATGGCACTTGATATAAGCGGGCCTGGTGCTGGTTGCTAAGGGCATAACGGGCAATTACCCGGGCGTCTGCCTTATCTGATTTCCCGCGTTGTAAGCCCACCGAGCGTTTTAACTGCAAGGCATTCTCTACCCATAGACTTCCCCCTTGGGCAGTCAGGTAAGTGCTTAAAGGCAAGGTGTACAAGCCGGTGTGTTCACAGCAAAACAAGGTGTCCTGTAAATCGACCCCTGTCTCTTTTAACCACTTCAGTAGCCTGTCAAAGCCGGTATAATCGTTGGCAAAGGCTTGATGCTGATAGCAGTCCGGTTGCTGTTTTAAGAAAAAAACGACATCAATAGTCAGTTTTGAAATGTCGATCCCAACAAATAGTTTGTAATTCATAACTTTGTATTTAAGTGGAAAAAGATAACCTGATGTTGAATGAAACTAAATCCCTTAACAGTCCTCTAGACTAAAATTCTATATGGTTCTTGTTCAACAAAGTGGCGAAGGTCTATTACAGGTTTTAGATCTTAAATCTAGATTGCAGCATAGTTCACCTTCGTCACTCAGGTTATTTTTAAGCAAAAATATCTCTCATTTTCTGTATTTCAAACCTAAGGGATTGCAACGGAAAGCCCCCGGTCTCGGCTTGGGCGAGATCGGGGCTTGCAGTGGAAAGCGGGGCTAACTTTAAAGACACTCCCGGAACCTACTTTTCAAAAAAGGTCGGTCTTTGAAACCCTCTGTACTGGGTTTCACGCATGGGCGCAAAAAGGAAA
>JBGTIL010000703.1:0-2033 GCA_041745695.1 Chitinophagaceae bacterium
GAGTTCATCGAGGAAAACATTGTTGTGGGTAAATTGCTGCAGACCATCGCGGAGGTGAAATAACACCGAGTAGGGTCCGCCGTGACGCTGCTGCAAAGCATGCGGGAAAAAATGCAGCACCCTAGGCTCCATAAGATCCTCCCTTCCGAATTGAATTTCTTACCAACTCCCAGCCTTGCAGGAAGAGTGCATTTTTGAACAGAAAAATCTGCAGCAGTACATACAGCATAACCCCACCCGGGATCGTTACCAGCAGCAGCGCCAGTGGATTGGGTGTGACCGTAGTGGCAGCCAAAACAAGGGCTGCAAGGGGCAGACTGCCAAGCATGCTATGTAATATTATTTTCCAGGGAAATACATACGATATTGTTTTGTAACCAAAATAGCCCATCAGGCAGGTAACAATCGCCTCCGTGATGAGCGTTGCCACTGCCGTTCCCCGGGCATTGTATAATTGGGTAAGGATCAGCTGCAGCGTGCCACTGCAGCAGCAGGCAATAATAACACTTAGGAGCAGCTTCTTTTCTCTTGCCAGGGGGGTTAGTATTTGATAGGCAAACAGGTTGCTTAGGCCAATGAACATTGGCAGGAGCGCGAGCAGCCGGATCAATGGGACCGAGTCGGCGAAACCGGGTCCGGCAAGAACGAATACAATCTGTGGTGCCAGCAGAAAAAAGATGAAAGCCAGCGGAACAGTAACGACGATAACAAAGGCCAGGGATTTTTGAATCAACGAACGGATATATACAAATCTTTCCTCAGTTGATAAATAAGAGATGCGTGGGAAGAGGATGGCGTTGAGCGACAGCACCAGGAGCAGCGACAACTTCACTATTTTGATGGCTGCGGCATAGTATCCCACTTCCTGATCGCTGGAGAAAAAACTGAGTATGAGCACGTCGAAGAATACATAGATACTGATAATAGAGCTGGTCAGAAAGAAGTGAAAAAGGGGCGTCAGGTGCTGTCTGACTGAAGAAAGCCTGCTGAACTGCAGGTGACCGGAGCCGACTTTGTACAAATTAAAAAAGGTAATCAGTAACTGCGTACCTACGATGATTGCATAATAGATGCTGAAGTCGGATTTATTGCGAACAAAAAGGAAGATGGCAATCAAACCGGCAATCCGGAGCACAACGTTGCGCAATGTTATAAACCGGAACGCCTGAATGCCCTGCAGGTACCACTCGCCCGTGAAGCAGGGAAGCACAATGTTGAGGCAGCCAAGCAAAAGAAGTGGTGTGGTTACAGAAGGTGATTGGTCTGCCCATAAAAGGGCCAGGAAAATACCAGTTCCCAAAACAGAAGCAATGAAATGAATAGTAAAAAGGGCAGAAAAAATAGCGCGTGAGGTGTGGGGATTTCCCTGTGACTTGGAAATTTCTCTTATGCCGTAGAATGGGATACCGAAAGCAGCCAGCGTTACCAGAAAGCCAGTGCTGTATTCCAGAAAGGCTATCTTACCCATTCCTTCAGCGCCGAGGGTTTGTGCCAGGTAAGGGTAAGTTAAAAGCGGGAAAAGTAACTGCAGAAGCGCTGAGAGCAGCTGGTAAAAAAATTGATCCCTCACTCCGGGCATGGATAGCAGTTATGGTGCGAATGTAGGTGCTATGCGGGTGATAGTTGCTTTTTCGGCCTTTTTGCCGGGGGCTTGGTTACTGGCGTGTTGTTTTTTTTCTTGATCTGGTCTCCAAACTTAGTGGGGTCGTTGATGCCATCTGCATCACGCACAGGATCGGGCATTGGTGCCTGGCCGTCCTGCAATTTAAAATTAAACACTTTATCTATGTGTACCCACTTGCCCTTTTCCCACTTGAAACCTTCAGAATCGCCATCCGGGATGAACGTATACGGTTTATCATTCTCTTCGGTTTCCGACACCAGGTGATCTACCAGTATCAGGTCTTCGTCTTCAACATAGTTCACTAAAATGCTTGCTTCTTTCTTGTATTCAATCTCGAAACGGTGCTGTACGGGGCGCCTTGTGCTGTCGCGCTCAAAGGTAAAAAACGGGCCGCCAAACACAGGCTCTC
>JBGTIL010000704.1:0-3125 GCA_041745695.1 Chitinophagaceae bacterium
GTGGATAACTATGTGAATTAGTTGATTCTCAGCGGAAGACGAAAAAGTCGGAGGCACCTCTGTATGGCGAGTTGTGTTGAAGTTTACACATAAAAACCGGAGTCTGGCTCAAGCACCAAAGCATTAAAGAACTGGAAAGGCGGTTTCAGTGGAGCACTTCTTCCATTAAATTGGAAACGTCGATCTGACGGAGGTAAGGCTTCAACTGACTGGTGGATTGAAAACTACGAAAGCCTGCAATCTTCCTGCTCCACTTGAAAAAAAACACCTCGGTGTAAAAATTGTCAGACTGGTACAGCATTACACGGAACATTCCCACCTTACGTTCAGCAATAAAACTAGCGGTTTTTAGAAGTACGATTTTTTTATCGCGCTTAGAAAGGCTGCTGAAATGCTTGCGGGTCATAACGTGGAGGCTTTACAGCAATAGAGCAAAGGCAGTGCCACTACCTTCGCAATATTTTCTGAAGAAATCGGCCCGCCTGTAAAACAGCCACCACCTGGTAATCAGCACTTTCCATTTGCCGGTCAGAAAGGCTCCGTCAAAACTCTGGGTAATTTTTCCCGCAGTGCACACCTCATATTCTTGGCCAAGTGCACAGCACTGCGTGGGTTGTGTCGGAATCATGTTGATGGTTGCGCAGAAATAAAATACATCTTTGCCTGCAAAAGTTTTCCCGATGGTCCTGAACCGGAAAAAAGCACTCCGATTTATTTTCTTTACCCTGCTCATTGATGTTACCGGTTTAGGTTTGATAATACCCGTATTACCCACACTGATCGAACTGCTCATAGGCGACAATAATATTTCTGTTGCCGCGCAATGGGGTGGCTGGCTGACGTTTGCCTACGCAGGCGTGCAATTCATTTTCGCGCCTGTGATGGGTGCTTTGAGCGATCAGTACGGGCGGCGGCCCGTGCTGCTTTTGTCTTTGCTTGGTTTCGGTCTCGATTATATTCTTTTAGCTGTGGCACCCAGTATGTTTTGGTTATTCCTCGGCCGCATAATAGCGGGAATTACGGGCGCCTCGTTCACCACGGCGGCAGCCTACATCGCTGACATCAGTGAACCTGCAGAACGTTCCAAAAATTTCGGGATGATTGGTGCTGCGTTCGGGCTCGGCTTTATCATAGGTCCGGTAATCGGTGGCCTGCTGGGATCGTTTGGGCCCCGGATCCCATTTATGGTTGCTGCGGGGTTGAGCTTAATTAACGTGTTGTACGGTTATTTTGTGCTGCCAGAGTCTCTCGCCCAGGAGAACCGGAGAAAATTTGACTGGCGCCGGGCTAATCCGCTGGGAGCACTGCTGCGATTGCGTAACTACCCTTCGATACGCGGGCTTGTGCTTGCCTTGTTATTATTGTACACTGCTTCTCATGCCGTACAAAGTAACTGGACCTTTTTCTCTATTGAAAAATTTGACTGGAGTGAACGCGTTATTGGTATCTCCCTTGGTGTTTTCGGGATCCTCATCGCCATCGTACAGGGTGGGTTGATAGGTATTATCAATCCCAAAATTGGCAATAAGAACAGCGTGTATGCAGGTCTGCTGTTGTATGCGTTGGGCTTGCTGCTGTTTTCATTTGCGTCGCAGAGCTGGATGATGTTTTTATTCATGATACCCTACTGCCTTGGTGGTATCGCGGGTCCTGCGTTGCAGGCCATCATCACCGGTCATATACCAGCAAATGAGCAGGGAGAGATACAGGGTGTGTTGGCGAGCCTGATGAGCGCCACATCAATTATTGGTCCGCCGGTAATGACCAATCTCTTCGCCTATTATACGAGTGCTGCCGCACCAGTGCACTTTGCCGGCGTATCGTTCTTATTGGGTGCCGTACTAATGCTTGTCAGCAGCATAGTAGCCTACAGGGCTTTAAGAAATACACCTGCCGTGGCCTGAAACTCTGAATAAAAATTTGGAAAGGCGGCAATCAATAGTTTCCTTTCATTGCAAAAAAAAGCACTGATGTCTCAGTGCGGTAAAAATCTTAGGCATTTTCATCGTCGTCATCATCAATGTCATCAAATGCAGGGTCGGCATCTGCTTCATCTTCCAGGTCTTCCGTAAAGTCGTCACCGGCAGTGCGGGTCAGGTGGTTGTTTTCCTCGTCGGTAGCACTGCTGCTAATAGTGCTGGCGCCCGGCTGCAAAGCAGAGTCATCGCGTAAATTGTTATCGTTATCCTTACCTTGCTCAGAAGGACGGTTACGTTCGGGGTTAGTGTCTGCAACATTCATAAAAGAGGTTTTATACTTACCGGTAACTATTATGCCAGACAGAAGTAAGGGTATTATGAAATTATTATTTATGGTTGCGCGGGCGGGCGCCTGGTTCTTCAACGAGGGATACTTGCAAGCATTGTCTTGCTTGGGACTCAAAAAATGGAAACAGCAACCAGAGGCAAGAATGTGACTTCCCAGGTGAGGTTTAGTTGTGGCAGCGGGAAAAACATGCTGGGTACGGCAACGTTCCAGCCAAATTAATGTAAAGGCTTACCGACTCAGAACACATCGATAGCGTAAACAGTAAACAAAAGCAGACCGTATGATCTGCTTCCTGTTTGTTAGTTATCGTATTTCACTTTTCGTTCGCCCGTTTCCCCGTCGATCTTGATTTTTTTATTCCCGTCTTTAATGATGATATCACCGTCTCTTTCGACCTCTTTTTTGTAGTCGCCATCTTTGATCTTGTAAGCCCCGGTTTCCGACGCTTGTTCGTTAACGCCATTTGCTGTTGCGGCTTTAGGCGCTTCAGGTTCACTGAACATGTATACGTACACCCCATCTTCGCGTTTCTCGCGCGTAACATTCCCGTTCACAACCTTCCCAGTTGCACCCCAAAGTGTATCCTTGCTTTTGGTATCAACATAAAGCTTGGGTACTTCGCCGGTTTTCGCATCAACCATGAGGCCCGTGTTTTCGTCTTTTTTGAGGTCGATTCCCTGCCCGGTATTGGGGTCAACATACTGATGGTTAGTAGTGCACGATTGGGCGCAGAACAAACCTGCAAGCACCAGGAGACTAAAAGCTGTGTGTTTCATAAGAAATAATTTAGCTGTATAAGTACAATAATTATGGCGTAAGCAAGAGCGCACAGCTACTTTTTTTGCCGGACAAAAATT
>JBGTIL010000705.1:0-9820 GCA_041745695.1 Chitinophagaceae bacterium
CAGGCCCCCAGATGTCTACCCCCAAATGCAAACGGCGTGGCTCCGCGAACGCTTCGCCATCAAACACATTGCTCCGTTTATAAATGCCCCGGTGCTCGGCATACCCGCCAATGCCATACCGGGCGGATGCAGTGCTTAATAATTTATTGACATAAAGCGAGAACCGTTCGGTGTTGCTCAATAGTTCCTGCGAAAGCGATTTGTTGTCTTCGGTAAAATCCATCACCAGCAACCGATCTTCCTGCACGCTGAAGGGTACCACAGTATGAAAACCGCTTGTGTAATTCCTAAGCGCTTCTACGATTTCATCCGGGGTTGACATGTGCATTTCTGTAACTTTAAGAATTATAAATTAAAGCCTTTTACATGAAAAGATATTTACTGTTTTTTATGTGTGCATGCACATCATGGGCAGTTATGGCCCAGGAAAATGCCCTGTGGATGCGCTACCCTGCTATCTCTCCAGATGGCAAAACAATTGTTTTCAGCTACAAGGGAGACCTTTATAAAGTACCCTCCGCAGGTGGCGATGCTAACCCCCTCACATTACACGAAGCACACGATTATATGCCTGTATGGAGCCGTGATGGCAAGTCGATCGCTTTTGCCTCTGATCGCTATGGTAATTTCGACGTGTATGTGATGCCCGTTGCCGGCGGTGAAGCCCGCCGCCTCACTTTTCATTCTGCCAATGATGTGCCTTACGATTTCACGCCAGACGGGAAATCGGTGCTATTTGGAACCGGCAGAAATGACGTGTATACGTCTGCACGTTTTCCCAATCGCGGATTGTTTCAAAAGCTTTATCAGGTACCGGTTACGGGCGGTCGCTCCGTGATGTACCTGTCTGCCGGTTCAGAGTTTGCCCGGTTTAACTCACGCGGCGATAAACTTATATTCCAGGATCGTAAAGGGTATGAAGACGCCTGGCGAAAAAGACATACATCAGCTGTTACAAGAGATATCTGGATGTATGATATAAAGAAGGAGGGCTATACACAGGTATCCAGTTTTGAAGGCGAGGACCGCGAACCTGTATGGGGAGCCGATGACAACACGGCTTATTTTCTCAGCGAGAAAGATGGCGCCCAGAACCTTTACAAAGTTAACGCGGCAACGAAAGCACTAACACAACTCACCACATTTAAAGACCACCCGGTGCGGCACCTGACGCGGTCAACCGATGGCATTTTATCATTCACTTACGACGGTGCAATGTACACCATGCGTGAGGGCGCCACACCGCAAAAACTAGCCATCCGCATCGGCACCGATACCCGCACCAACAGCGAAAGGATACTTCCTATCAATACAGGTGTTACACAAACTGCGCTTTCACCGAACGGAAAAGAGATCGCTTTCATCGTTCGTGGAGAGTTGTTTGTAAGTTCTGTGGAAGGCGGCATCACCAGGCGAATTACCAACACACCGGAGCAGGAACGGAATGTTGCATTTAGTACGGATGGACGTTCGATCTACTATTCTACAGAGCGTGGCAACAGCTGGGATATTTACCGCGCGGTAATAGTACGGAAGGAGGAACCTTACTTCTATGCATCTACTGTGGTAAAAGAGGAAGCCCTGGTAGCTACCGAAGCAGAGGAGTTTCAGCCGGAACTTTCGCCCGACGGTAAAGAGATCGCCTACCTGGAAGAACGCAACATACTCAGGGTATATAATATAGCCTCCGGAAAGAGCAGGACCATCGTACCCAAAAACGTAAACTTTTCTTATGCCGATGGTGATCAGTATTTTACCTGGTCGCCGGATGGAAAGTGGATCGCATTTAACTCGGCCGAAGGAAAATGGGGTTCGTCGGAAGTTGCCATCATGAACGCCAATGGCAACGGCGAACGCAGGAATGTTACACAAAGTGGCTTTTTTGATGGTGCACCTAAATGGGCATTTGGTGGTAAAGCACTTTTATGGACGACCGACCGCGATGGTAAAAAACCACTTGCATTCCAGGGCGCCCGCGAGGTGGATGTGTATGCCATGTTTTTCGACCAGGAAGCACACGATAAATTCAAACTGACCAAAGATGAATTTGCCCTGCTCAAAGAAAAAGAAGATGGGGATAAAGAAGCTGTAAAAAAAGATACAGCTCTCAAGATAAAAGTACCTGTGAAGGGATGGGAGCCGCTTTTTGAAGGACTCGATAACAGAAAAATACGACTGACGATCAACTCCGGAAATATCTCTGACTACCAGATGAACAGCGACGGTGATAAATTGTATTTCCTGGCGCGCATGGAGAAAGGTTATGATCTGTGGATGACCAATCCAAGAACGAAAGAAACAAAACTGGTGGCCAAACTGGACGGCGGACCGGCAGGACTGAGCGTTTCGAAAGACGGCAAATCGCTTTATGCTGTGAGTGATGGCAAGATCATGAAGATAGAGGCTGAGAGCGGCAAGGTTAGTCCGGTGATCGTTAACGGAGAAATGGTGCTGAAAGCAGATAAGGAAAGAACTTACATTTTTGATCATGCCTGGAGGCAGGTAGCTAAAAAGTTTTATGATCCAAAAATTCATGGACTCGACTGGAATAAATATCATTCCGACTATGCCAAATTCTTACCTCACATCAATAACAACTACGACTTCCAGGAGTTACTCAGCGAATTCCTGGGCGAGCTGAATGCTTCGCATACAGGTGGCCGTTATTCGCCGCAACAACCCAACGGCGATGCCACCGCTTCGCTTGGCTTGCTTTATGATGAAACTTATACAGGGGCGGGAATTAAGGTAATGGAGGTGCTGGAAGGCGGACCTTTTATTAATGCACGAACCAAAATAGGCAAAGGTGCCATCATCGAAAAGATCAATGGTGAAGAAGTTTCAGCAGACATTGACTGGTCGCGGATGCTAAATCGCTTTAGCGGAAAGAACATTCTATTGAGCCTGTATAATCCTGACACCAAAGTTCGTTGGGACGAAACCACGAAGCCTGTCACGCAGGCTGAAGAACAAGGATTGCTGTACACCCGCTGGGTAAACAGCAACAGGAAAAAAGTAGAACTGCTTTCCGGCGGCAAAGTGGGTTATGTGCACATCCAGGGAATGAATGACGGCAGCTACCGCAGTATTTATGAAGATGCGCTGGGAAAAAATGCCGACAAAGAAGCGCTCGTGGTTGACACACGGTTTAACGGAGGAGGCTGGCTGCACGATGACCTGGTAACTTTTTTCAGCGGCAAAAAATACCTCGACTTTTCACCGCAGGGTGTGAAGGCTACTTCAGGTGAGCCACGCAATAAATGGACGGCCCCATCAACTGTGCTCATGAGCGAGGCTAACTATTCTGACGCTTTTATTTTCCCGTATGCCTATAAGAGCCTGGGAATTGGTAAAACCATTGGCATGCCTGTAGCCGGCACTGGTACAGCTGTGTGGTGGGAAACACAGATCGACCCTACTATTGTTTTTGGAATACCTATGGTAGCCACCATCGGGAAAGAGGGTCGACCTACCGAAAATTTGCAGCTCGAACCCGACATAAAAGTGGCCAATGATTACAAAGCTGTTTTGAGCGGTAAAGACCAGCAACTCGAGGCAGCGGTTAAAGAAATGCTGGAAGAAATAAAAAGAAGCAAGGATAAGAAAGGCTTCTGAGCTCAGACCCAATAACGAACGCCCCGGCAAAGCCGGGGCGTTTTTATGTACATGTTACACCATTGCGAAGGCTTCGCTTTCAAGAGCATTCACCATTGAAGCAGCATGCTTTCTATCGTTGGTCATCATAGTTTGATCAGCAGTTTTTCTTGCGGCAGGCAGTGGAATCTCAATGGTTTGCAACCACTGGTCCTCTAGCAAGTGTGCAAACGTTTCAAAATAAACCACCACATCCTCCCTCTTATTTTTCTGGAGCCAGCGAAAGCCCCCGGGAAGCGCGTTCAGTACTTTTCTATCCTGCAGATACTCCAGGCAATGTATGTCGGTGGGTGTTAAGCCGAGCCCTTCCAGCTTCGAAACAAGCAGGTAGGCAGGTGCATTGGTAACACCACAGTACTCCTCGGCTATTTCTGTCCACTCACCATAAATGGTTTGTGCATGCCTCACTATCTCTCCTTTAGTCAGCTTGGTGACAACCTGCAAAAGGTGCCCGCAATTACACGAGCCATGATGCCCCCAGGAATAATGGGCGCCATTACGAAGATTGTCAGCGGCCTCGCGCAGTGCGTTCACCAGGGGGATATTTGGATGAGCCATGATTGTTTTATTGGAGAACAGTTGAAGGATTCAAAATGTTGATTTTTGCCTGGAGTTTTTACGGGCTTGTCAGAACTTCTCCGCTTGTGTGCCTGGCTGTGCCAATCCTTAGCGTTATTTGAAATACTTTTTTATTAACTCCGCCGTTTAAGGAATGCATGAAAACCCAACCGTTCCCTGTCTTCCGTAAACTTATCCTGTTCCTGTTCTGCAACCTGTTGGGCGCAGGCGTAATGGGACAAATGATCACCGGCGTCTGGCACGGAAAGATCTCCGGGCAAAGAGTAGAGGTTAAAATTATCCAAAACGGCGACAGCTTAACAGGCACCTCCTACTACTATTCTTCAGCTACTAATTTTCGCAGGTATTCTATCAAGGGTTATTTTGACCAGAACACCAACAGCGCCATTTGGTGGGACGACCAGCTGCTGCCAGGGAAAGCTGGCATGTTGAGCACGCCGGGGAAAGTGCCGCAGGCAGCTGAGGCTGACTTCAATTGCCCGGGAGGAGGGGAAATGTTCCTGGATGGGAAGGCCGGTCCAAAAGAAAATCCGGAGAAAGAAAACGGACGCGTTGGTTTGACCAAGGTCACCGGTGCTCAGTTCATGGATGAATGGGATTACGTAATCGAAAATTACACCGCAGGTACCAATGACCCAACCTTTATCGATAGCATTGCTCTGGCTGCTGTGAAGCCCAGGCCAAGAAAAACAATCACCAAGCCTGTTAATGAGCCCCTGCCACCAGCTACTCCCCGGGAGGCGCCTCCTGTGGTGATCGCTTCCCCAGCACCGCCGGAAGCTCCGGGCATCAATGAAAAGTTTACCATTCGCAAAAAGGTTTTCACCAAGGAGATTCCTGTAACGGGCGCTTTTGTTGAACTCCGTTTCTACGATAATGCCCAGGTAGACGGCGACTCGATCTCTTTGTTCCTCGACGGCGTTTTAATTTTTGAGCATATCCGCCTGAGCGAGCAGGCACACGTAATTAAATTGGCTGTTGCGGATCTGAAAAGCACGAGTGAGCTGATTATGGTGGCAGAAAACCTGGGAAGTATTCCGCCCAACACTTCCTTCATGGTGGCCCTGGTTGGAGATAAGCGGTATGAGGCAAAACTATCCAGCTCCGAGAATAGCAGCGCGCTCATCCGGCTTAAGAAAGAATAGCGCGTCTTACAAACGAATGATCCCTGGAGCTGCGCTTTAAGAAGAGAGGTTTCAGTTCAGCCCGCTACCTGAGTTTGATACGATTTATTTCCTCTTCGTTGCCCAGGCGTCGGTCAGCATTATTTTTCAGTTTATTGTTACCCCACCGCCAGGTAAAACCAAGGGTCAGGTTCTGACTTTCCCACTTGCGATAGGTGTGCAGGTTGATATTGTCTGTAACAGCCGTTTGCTCCCATTTTTGTGTGTTGAATATATCGGTAATGCTCATACGCAATTGGGCCCGGTCCTTCCATACAGTTTTCTGCACGGCTACATTCATGCTACCGAGTGGTTTTGAAGTATAAATAGTTGCCTTGTTTTGAAAATTAAACCAGGAGCTGCATTCCAGCTTCCAGTTGTGTTTCATGGAAAAGCTGTTGCTTACATATCCATTGAACCCCCAGCTGTTGCGTTGTAATACCTGTTGTGCACCCAGGCTGGAGAGCATTATGTTGTACGCGTGGTAGTAGGGTTCCACATTACAGTAGACATTCCACCACTGAGCCGGTTTTAGCGGTACACTTACAATGAAATTGATCATCTGGCGGTCGCCGGCGTTTTGCGGGATGGCGATTGTTCTTCTGCCATCCTGGTAGGTGAGCTCCTCGAAAAGATTGGTTGTAACTGAATAGCGAATCTTTAAAAATGCTTTGCTTTTGTATCCGTAACTGAGTTCCATACTGTTGGAAAACTGAGGTTGTAGATAAGGATTTCCTTGCTGCGTATTAAAGGCATCGAGGGCATAGACAAAAGGATTCTGGTCCTGGTAAGAAGGACGATCTACACGACGACCAAACGAAAGCCCCAGTGTGTGAATCGCGCTCAGGCGGTATTGAAAAAAGAGCGTAGGAAACAGATTCAGATAGCCCGTATCGGAATGCAGCAGCAACGTATGGGTTAGGTCTGCAGACCTACTGTTTACCCGCGTCCATTCAGCGCGCAATCCACCTTGCAGTGAAAGCTTTTTCCATCTTTGTGACCCATTTACATAAAGCGCATGAATACGTTCTCTGAATGTGTAGTGGTTTGTCGTGGCTGAGTCGGGCAACCATTCACCTCCACTTTTATTTTTTGTTGCGAGTTCGTTTACAGCCACCGATTGAAGGGTTTTAAGTCCGGCTTTCAGTTTCCATCCATTTTTCCATTGCCGGTTGTAGTCTGCTTTAAAAGATGCCAAACAAATGCGAACCGAAACTTTATTCAGGCTTTCTGCTTCTGTGTAGGCCGACAGACTGCTGTTTCTAAAACTGTTGGCTAACTGGTTGATTATGCCAGACTGGTATATTGCATAGTCGGCATCCATAGATAGCTCCTGATTAATGTGCCGGTAGGCATAATTTAGGTTGATGCTATTTCGGCGCATGGAGAAAGGTGCAGTGCTGCGGGTGATAACACTTGTGTCTGCCTTGCCGGGTTTGTACAGCAGACTTGTGCTTGAATTATCGAGGTTTGTGTATTTATAATTACTCATGCCGATAGCGCCCAGGACCGATTTTTTATTGAGCGCAACATCAACCCCGCCCCTGATATTGTAACCCCTGAAGCGGTCACGCTCTATGCTTCGTTGAATGATCTGTTCTCTTGCGGTATTGCGCTCATTGTTGGCGACCGTGTGCTGTAAGCCATTGGTAAATCCGCTATTAAAAGCATAGGTCCAGCCTTTGCGTTGGGCGTTAAAACTTCCGCTGCCGTTCTGCCTTGCATGTTTACTTTGAACATAAGCCATGGACAAGGCTGCATTGCTGCCCAGGGTCAGTCCTCTTTTAAGCTTTATGTTGATGATACCAGCGTTGCCAGCTGCATCGAACTTTGCCGGGGGGCTGGTAATGACCTCGATAGCCCGGATATTGGCAGCGCCAATTGTTTTTAAAAACTGGGCCAGGTCCTGTCCCGTTAACTCCAGGTTTCTACCATCTATTAAAACAGTAACCCCTGTTTTACCACCGATCTGTATATTGTCTGCTCCATCTATCACTACGCCCGGTACCTGTCTCAAAGCCTCGAAAGCATCGAGTGCTGCAGTGGAAGGCAAAGCATCTGGATGGAAAATTAACCGGTCTACAGCCATTTCAACCAGGGGCTGTTTTGACGGCACACGCACCACGACCCCCGAAAGGGTTTTGGTTGGCAGCGTGTCTTTGGCAATGGCCGCGGCAGGCGATTGTGCAACCAGGGACGTGGAAAGGGAAAAAAAGAAGAAGATAAGAGAGAGGAGCTTCATAACATTATTTTGAGCCCCAAAAATTCATCTTACCTGATCTACTGCCGCCTCAAGGCATAATTTGAAACCAGTTGGCCTGGTATCAAAACGCAGCATCCGCTGGATCCATGATTTGAGACTTCTTTCAGCCACAACGGAACCGACTTTGCGGGAACAGTGGAGTTGCTCAATGATCCGAAAGCTCACCCGTGCGACGCAAGGGACGATGCTATGAAATTATTTTGCCGGAAAACAAAAATTCCGGTTATGGCTGCACTGAAACTTCTTTAGGATTTTTGCCTGTGAATTTTTTGAAGGCCCGATTGAAGGTCGCCTTGCTATTGAAGCCTGCGTCGTATGCCAGGCTCATGATAGTTACCTGGGCAGCTGCTCCTGCTTCGAGTTTTTTCCTCACATCTTCTACGCGGTAGAAATTGATGAAGTCGTTGAAGTTCATTCCAAAACCGGAATTAATCACCCTTGATAAAATGGTGGTATTTGTTTGCAGCTCCTTAGCCAGTCCGGAGAGGGTCAGAGCCGGATCGGCATACAGCTTTGCGGTTACAACAGCCGTTAACACCTTCTCTTTCCATGCCTCAACCTCCATGCGGTCTTTGGGGAGGGACTCTGGTGCTGCAAAGGCCTCGTTAGCTGTTGCAACCTCGTTTGGAGGCGGCATGGCCAGTAGTTGCTGTTGCTCGAGCAGCATATCAAAATTAAAACTGAGGCGTGTTTCTATAGAATTAGCGTAACCCTTTATGGCGATGTAATAAAACAGGATGCCGAATAACAGGTAGTACCACCAGTTGCCGGTGTAGTCTAGTTGAAAATTGAGTAGGCTTAGAAGATGGAAAACCAGGCCGATAAAAAAATAAAGAAAGAGCGCAATTAAAAAATGCTGGACCCATCGAAAAGTGACAGCATCGGCAAAGGAGATCTGTTCTACAATGAAACGCCGGTACGTCGTGTAAATACGGAAGCACATGATGAGGTATATAAGCAGGCTTACAAGGCCTGCGGTTACATACCAGTCGTCCAGGTCGGGGTCGGTGACGCCGTTCATCAGGTAGTATCTATCAAGTACGAGCCGATCTGCAATGAAGACCACAGTACTCCATCCGAAGTACAAGGCTGCGGGCAAAAAGTGCAGTGCATCTTTTTTTCGAAAGGGTACCGAAGGATAACACAAGGCTTTCAGGTAAAAGAAAATAACCGGACCCATCAGCAGGCTTTGCTGCATGGGCACATAAAACATAATGTTGCGGCAGGTGAGGCAATTGATGCTATCGTACCAGCCAGCAAAGCCGAGCATCCACGGACAAATAAAAAGAATGCAAAGCAAGAGAAAAAAAGCAAGCCATCGATCCGATACCTGATCGTGTTTTATACTCCTGTGCAGCAGAAGCAGCGCATACACAAGACCGTGCACAAAGAAAATGAGCAACAGGCCACTGTAGCGGTTAAAGACGAAAGGCATTGTCCAAAATAGTCAAATTTTTTATCGCACTGCGGCTTCATATGAATTACCTGTGCAGTTTGTTGCAAATTGACAATTGAAAAAGCAGGTCTGATAAAGATTTGTCTTCAGTTACAGATCTATGCAGCCTCGTGCGTACCGGCTTTTTCCCGGGCTATGTCGATAGGATCTCCAAAAAGATAAAACCATTTCTTTTTAAAGCCCCTTGCATTTTTCACATCATTCCACATGTCTTTGTATTCATGGAAATTAATATGAATGGGGTTCGATTTATCTTCCAGGCTGTGGGTGAGCCCATATACCGGTTGTTCTGCCTCCTCGATGTAAGTCCCGAACATACGGTCCCAGATGATGAAAGTGGGGCCATAGTTTTTATTGATATACTTTTCCTGAGAGCCGTGGTGTACGCGGTGGTTGGAGGGAGTAGCAAATATGTACTCAATAGCAGGATGGAGCTTTCGTATGTATTCGGTATGAACCCAGAACTGAAAAAGTACTGCAATCTGGTTCACTACAAAAAAGATGATGGGGTGGAACCCTACTAAAGCAATTGGAAGAAAAAATACCAGTTTCAGGTGCTGCATCCAGCTCAGTCTGAACGATACCGTAAGGTTATAGTTCTCGCTGCTGTGGTGCACCACATGGGTAGCCCACCAAAAACGTTGCTCATGAGATATCCGGTGTGCCCAATAACTGCAAAGGTCGAAAAGGATGTAACAGGGAATG
>JBGTIL010000706.1:0-5375 GCA_041745695.1 Chitinophagaceae bacterium
CGATCCCAGGATCATCCTGAAGAAAGCACTGGAGGAAGACGCGGTCAGTTTGATCTTATGCCATAACCATCCCTCAGGCAGCCTGAAGCCCAGCAGGGCTGATGAAGAACTCACCCAGAAGATAAAGGAGGCTGCGCGCTATTTCGACATTAAAGTGCTCGACCACCTCATTGTGGGCGATGAAGGGTATTATAGTTTTGCTGACGAGGGATTGCTGTGAACAGTATAAGATTGCTGGCTCTGTTAAACAGGCGAAGTAAGCGATGCCGCCTTATGCCTGTGCAGCGGGGCCGCCGAAATTCAGTGGTATCTGCACTTCTTCCAGGTCTTTGATCTGACCATTGGCTCCCTCATATCGTTGTACATTTTCTATGAGTGCTTTCATAAAGCGTTTGGCATGTTGCGGGGTAAAGATGATCCGCGACTTTACCTTGCTTTTCGGTGTACCGGGCATTACGTTCACAAAGTCGATCACAAACTCGGCATGGGAGTGGGTGATTATTGCAAGATTGGCATAACTTCCTTCTGCTACTTCTTCGGTGATTTCGATGTTGATTCCGTTCTGCTGCGGTTGCTGATCCTGCATATAATTACGATTCTAACCTAAAAGTATAAAATATAGAGATACTTCTTTTGTAATTCCAGGCTTGCGTCATCACTCCTTCCAACAACCTAAACACAAAGCCCAGAAGTCAGATGTAATGTAAAAGGCTGCTCGCGGGAGCAGCCTTTTACAACGAAGTATTTTACTCTAACGCGGACCTAAATAGGTATACAATTCATCAAATCTAGATCTCACGGTTGCTTCGGTTGGCTGATTTAAAGTATACTTAGCCTTGATGCTGTGATCAGCAGTAAAAAATTTATTCTTCCCTTCGGCGCTACCAGTCGGATCAATAAAGGCAAACCTGTTATTAGGTGAGGGCTGGCCATAAAAATTTTCAACCCTAATCAAATTATCATTGTTATCAAATATGAAACGAACACCGAAACTTCCATAAAATGTACCAGCGCCGGCGGCTAAAAATAAATATCCGGGACTGTAAGCACCATTTATTAAACGATATACTACCACACTATTTGGACCTTCTGTTCTTAACTCAACATCATTTGGCAAAGCTGAAGTAAAGGTGGCGTTTGTGAGATCAACAAAAGTTCCTGTTACTCTGTACTTCCCATCATACTTGTTTTTAACGGTAAAGGCAATAACTACATCTTTACTGTTGGCTGCAATCGTGTATCCGGAAGATACACTTGTTATAGTCAGACCAACACCGTATGTTTTGGTGGGATCTAATGTAGACGAATTTGGAATAGTAATTTTTATCAGCGTACTCTTCTGCCCTAGTGGAATAACCGGAGTTAACGTCGAAATAGTGTAGACACTGGGAGGTAATGGGGTATATTTAAGATCAGTCACCAAGGTATTGTTAACCTGGATATTCACAGTCACATCCGTTGCCGCGGTCCCCTCTTGTTCTAGAGTTATGACAGGTCCATCAACGGTTTGACTAGTAGTTTGCGAAGTAATGCCCAATACAACAGGACTTACTGCAGCTTGATTAAATGCTACGCCCTTGACTTCCTGAATTTGAGTACCATATTTCTGGTCTTCAAAACCCTCATCCTTCAAACACCCTACTCCTGTTAAAGTGATTACGGAAGCAAGCAGAACCGACCTGAATAAGTTTTTCATTATAATAATGTTCATTTAGATTTAATTTAAGTCCCAAAATATTTTGTTTGCAAACACATCTACTTTTCCTTCAGCACTTACATTGCTCGCATTATAGTTGTATTCATTTTGAGGAAACAGTAAGCGACGAGGAATACGGTTAGATGTATTTGATGGCGCGACTGAAATTGGGGGTCCTGCATCATAATCCACAGGCCTGCCTAGCACATAATCGGTCCTTCTATAATCAGTCCAAATTTCGTAGGTCGCAGAGGCATTTAAAGCGAACCACTTCTGAGAAAAGATAGTGTACAAACCGCCGCCTGGTTGGCCAGGAATATATGGAGGCGCTGAAATATCAACATCCGGAAATCCAGCATTGTTTGATAAGTAAGCGTCGGCATTTGCTGATGTTAGACCTAAAAAAACAAACGATTCCCGTACTGCAGCAGTTAATAACACTGTAGCCGTCCCAGTTGTAAAAACATTACGCTGTCTCGCCTCAGCTTGTAAAAATAAGCTTTCAACACTAGTGAATATCCATGCTCTGGAAGCTGCTCCCTGAGGAATTAAACCAGGACCCCTTACAGTGGAAAGTTTGTCACCGGCATTATTGGGATCGCCAGAGGGAGTGCCGAATTTAATCCCTTTCTGAGCTGCAAGTGTGTTGGTTGGACCAAAAACAGTCAGCCCGGGAGCCAAATAAAATCGACTGGCTCGCAAGTCGCCGTTATACTTATAGTAATCAACTGCGTAAGCCCCGGCTCTCCAAACTTCCCCTGTTTGCGCATTCGCTTCATTGGCCACATAAGCTCTGTAATAAGGGTTAGGTTTTGTACCTGAAAATCCCGGATTTATTTGCATGGTCTGACCGGCGCCGATGAAACCATCCGCAGTAATTTTTGCCATTTGTGCCGGAATATCGAAGCCTACTACTACCTGCGTAGAGGCTAGACCATTATGCAAGTGCATCACCAGGCGCAAACGCAATGTATTAGCAAAACGTATCCAACTGGTAGCATTGCCGCCAAAAGCTAGGTCAGCGGACTCTAGGTCAGGGTTTTTTGCAGGTTCAATGGCGCTTGCATTTTTTAACAACGCTATTGAAGAATCCAGTTCAATAAAAAGGTCTTTATAAATGTCAGCACCCTTATCATATCTAGGTGTTGGTATTGCCGTCCCTTTAAATGCATCAAAATAAGGCACATTGCCATACACATCAACTAAGATTCCAAAATTATGCACCCGCATTATGCGACCAATTGCTTCATAGAATCCAGCACCAGTCGTTTTTGCTTTGTTCGCCATCAAAGTGTAATTGGTATTATTCGAGTACAGATCATTCCAAATTTGCACTTGAAAATCATTTGTGAACTGGTAGGTTTCAATTTCCGTCAACGACTGGAAAGAACCACTTCGAGACCAGTACCCCATCCATGCATTTAAAAACGACCAATCGGTTGCGACAATTCGTGCGGTGTTTTGTAAGGCTCCAGGCAGTAAAAATCCTGGGGTAACAGATGCATCCGTAATAGCATCCGGGTTTGAGTTGATATTGAACGTTTCTTTCTTGCATCCCCCTATCATAATAAGGTTCGAAGCAATCAAGATCAGCGCTATATAATATTTCAATTTCATAAAGTTTCTTTATTTAAAAATTAGAATCGCACTGTAAGATTAGCACCAAAAATACGGGTCGGGGGTAGCTGACCTGCAGTACTTACGCCAGCGGCGTTACCAGTTGTATTAGAGAATTCGGGATCTGTCCACTGGTTAGATTTTGGAAGCCATGTAACCAAATTGCGTGCATTTATGCCGACCGTGGCTCCCTTTACAACTTTGCCTAAACTTTTATCCAATAATTTGGAAGGAATCGTATAAGCTAATGCCACCTCGCGAAGTTTCCAAAAAGCGCCACTTGCAAGATAATTTGTTTGAACATCAGTATTTAAGGCACTATTCCAAAATTCCCGACCAAAGGTCTGCGTAAAGATGTCCGTGTTTGAAACGAACTTTCCTGTACCATCATCATAAACAGAATTCGGAAAAACAAATGCCCTACGACCGTTCTGGCCGCTTCTTGCTGAAATACCATTATCATCCAAGAAATTTCCTAAGTCTTCAGCTAAAATTTGATTGCCCGAGCGGTGATCTGCAACTACGCTAAGAGACAAACCCTTCCATTCAGCATCTAAATTTATACCTACAATATGCTTTGGAAGTGTATTACCAAAGGCTGTTAGATTGGGATTTAATTCGGGCATACCAGTGCTGCGATCGACAATCACTTTTCCAGTTGCTGAATCTCTTACATAATCCGTCAACTTAAATTTGTACGCTGACTGTCCGACAATAACAAAATTTGAATTCCCAATTCCAAGCTCATCAACGCCATCAACCAATGATGTAACATTATTTGATTGATTGGCATAGTTTACCTTCAAGTCAACCCTTACATCTCCAATATTCACAAGCGGAGTTAGTCTTAAATCCAACTCTACTCCTTTATTTACAAAGGAAGCAGCATTCTGAAGTGCGGATGTATAACCAGTCGTATTAGAAAGCTGGATATTTATGATCTGGTCGGTATTATCCTGGTTGTAGTATGTGGCCTCAAAATTTACCCTATTTTTTAAAAACCCGATTTCAATGCCGACCTCGCGGTTTAACACAAACTCAGGCTTATATGTAGCAGCAGGAGTGCTAGCTGTTGCCTGAAACCCAAGTATGTCTCCGTAGGGAAAGAACAAAGAATTTGTGAACTGGCTCTCGAAGGCATAAGCGCCAAGGTTCACGTTTCCTGTTTTAGAAATTGCACCCCTTAATTTCAGATAGCTTACAACACTGCTGTTTTTTAACTGAGGAATCGCCTGGCTCAGTACCAAAGAAGCATTAACACCCGGGTAGAAGAAATCGAAGTCATTTGCCTGCGTAAGTGGATTCACGAGTCGGCTATCACGATCATAACTTCCCGTTCCTTCAATGAAAGCCCAGTCATCGAAGCTAAAACCAACGCGTCCAAAATACCGTGCTAACCTTACTTTGCTATTTTGTACACCAACAGCAGGTTCCCCTTTTCTCGCAGCTACAGTGAACAAAGTAGAATTGCCAAGGTTGTTACTTCCTACGCTAAGAAAGCGTGAAGTAGATTGCCTGTAAGATTGGCCAAGTGTACCATTAATACCGAAGCGATTAAACGCCTTCTTAAAATTGGCAAACACTTCAGATGTAAGACGCTGACCTTGATTAGAATTCTGCGTTAGCGCAGCAGTCAGCATATCCGTGTTGTGATCTCTAAGCGTTAGGTGATACGCAGAATATTGAAAAGCGCCACGTGTACTTCTCGAGTCATCATTGCTGTACGTAAGGCCGACTCGATATACAAAGTCCAGCCACGAGCTTGCCTTGAAGCCCAAATCTAAATTACCCAAAACATCATCTCCATTTCCTTTCTCTCTCCAATTTTTTAGAGCAAAGTAGGGCGTCTTTCCTGCATTACCGAGGTATGGAGTGAAATATCCATTTGGTGAGCCGAAATAGGAATTTACGTCTTTGTAATCACTTAAATTGTACTGACCCGGTGAAGAAATTACACCATAGTATGCCAGCCGTCCTTGGGTGGTAACATCGTACTCCGAATTGGTATACCGAAGATTAAATCCTGCTTTAAACCGCCCATATTCCCTGTCGGATCTGAGAG
>JBGTIL010000707.1:0-1883 GCA_041745695.1 Chitinophagaceae bacterium
AGTTCGGCTGTAGAAGCCGCCATTCCAGCAGCTTTTTCAAAAGTTAAAGACTGGGTTTCGCAGAGAATGCACATTTTGCCTATGGCAGCAGGTCCCGGATTAGATTAGTCGGCCTGCCCAAATATTTTTAAATTACAGTAACTAAAACATTTGCTATGAAAGGTCCATTCAATGACGGGGCTGACGAAGGGGTAAAACTCCCCTGGAAAGCAGAACTCGAAGTAAAAGATCTTATCAAGCCCATAACGGTAAGACGCATCCGACTGTTTCAGATCGGTGGATTTCTCCTTCTGTTACTCGCCCTGGGAGCAGCTTTGTGGTCGCTTTTTTTCGCTCCCCCTTCTGGTGAGCAGTTAGTGAACGGGATGATTAGTTCAGCAGGCGGACTGAAAGAGTGGAAAGAAATAAAAGATGGGAGATTCGTGCGTACCCATCGTTTGTATGATGAAAACGGTAAGGTGGTCCGGCAATCTCAGGAAACTTTCTTTTTTAGAAACAATCCGGATGGAAGGCAACTAATGATCAAATCTAAAACGAATGAAGGCAACGATGTAGTGGTAGGACGTGACCAGGGAGGATTTTGGGCATCTTTGAACGGCGATAAGGTAGAGCCCGTTCGATTGGCTAAGGACCTGGAATTTATGTGTGATGATGAAGGCTGCTCGCCACTCTGTGCGAGTGAAATGGCACTATACCGCATGTCTTTCCCTTTTAAATTATCTGACGATGGGGTTCGACCCCGGAATGCGGGAACAGCCCTGCTGAATGGCGAAAATGTGCACCTACTGGATGTTACTTTTGATCCGAAGGTGGGCCACGATCGGTGGGTATTTTATGTAGATCCTGCAACGAAATACATCCGAAAAATTGAACACTATCCCTCCACAAAAGCTAATGTGCAACCTGAAGAAATTTATCTGTCCGATTTTAAGAAAGAAGGTAATATTGTTTTAAGCCATTCTAACAAGTACTATGGAAGCAATGGAAAGCTTCTGGAAGAATATATTGTATCTGATGTACAATTCAACAGTGAGCTAACAGCCGATTTCTTTAAAAGACCGCAGCAGCTTGGGAAACTGAATTAATATTACAGACCGGCAAGGACGCAAATGGGGGGCAACTTCTCTTAACGTCCGACGATTTGGAGCAGATCGTTCGCCATTTGATTGATAGCCTGCAAAGCAGGAGAATGCTTAATATCGTGCAGGTTCAGAGAGCCGTTCTTATCGGCTTCAGCAATTGTACTATCAAAGGGAATCACAGCAATGACAGGCAAATCAGTTTGTGCACAGAATTGCCGGATAGCTTCCTCATCTTCCGCGTTTTTTACTTTGTTGGCGACGGCTACAATTGTGTTTATCTCCAGTTCTTTTCCCAGGCGTTGGAATCGTGCCACCGCTTCCATAGAGCGGTAGTAAGGTTCCACTACACAAAGCAGGATATCAACATACTTCGAGGTTCCTCTTTTCATCTGTTCCAGAGACGCTTCCAGGTCCAGGAGGGTTACCTGTTCGCTTTCTTCAAGCGCAGTATGAATGATCTCTCTTACGGTAGTATGGATGCCACACATGCAACCGGTTGCCGCGTGCTCTGGTTGTCCTACGGCCAACAGTGTCACGTTGTCTGCCGCCTGTATACCATATACTTCCATGATATCGGCAAGCGAAGCATTTAGTTTTGCATACTTTTTACCGTCGTCCTTTTGATATACTTCCAGCAGTTTTGAGGTTAATGCCTTTGGCATGGAGGCTTTCGGGTCAACGCCTAGTGTCAGGGCGAGGTTCGGGTTAGGATCACCGTCAATCGCCAATACAGGAATGTTTTTGCTACCCAGTGTGCGGCACAACAAACCACTGATGGTTGTTTTTCCTACTCCGCCTTTA
>JBGTIL010000708.1:0-2554 GCA_041745695.1 Chitinophagaceae bacterium
CGGAGACTGCAGCTTTTGAAAGGCTGAGAAATTTTAATGACCAGTTTTTACTGCTTCAATACTTTGGGCAGGCGAGGTACAAACCATCAGAGAAGTTCACCATCGTGGGAGGCTTGCATGGCATGCACTTCACCTTCAACGATAAAAATATCCTGGAGCCCCGGGCTGCTGTCACCTACCAGCACAATGTAAAAAATTCATTCAGTTTAAGCTACGGGCTGCACGGGCAATTGCAGCCGCTGCCTGTTTACCTGTACACAAATGCGTCTGCCAACCTTGCGAACAACAGTAACCGTAATCTGGATTTCAGCAAAGCCCATCATTTTGTAGTGGGATATGAAAACCGCTTTGCTCCCGATTGGAGATTAAAGGCAGAGGGATACTACCAGTACCTGACTGATGTTCCAGTAGAAGCCACCCCCAGCGGGTTTAGTATGCTGAATGCAGGCAGCGACTTTACGTTTCCCGAAAAAGCGGGCCTGGTAAACAAGGGCGAAGGAAAAAACCTCGGTGTGGAATTGACTGTTGAAAGATTTTTGAGCAGAGGATTTTACCTTTTGGGGAGTGCCGCTATTTTTGACAGTAAGTACAAAGGGAGCGATGGTGTTGAACGGAACAGCACCTATAATTTTGGCTACGTAGCCAATGTGCTGGCCGGACGGGAGTGGAAGGTCAGCGCGCGCAATACGATCACACTCGACCTTCGCTTCTCCACTATCGGCGGCAGGTATGCTACGCCGATAGACATACCGAAGTCTATGGCGCAAAAAAAAGAAGTGCTGGACGAAACCCGCTATAACAGCGAGCAGCTGGATGCTTACCTGCGACTGGATGCAAAACTGGGTTTCCGCATTAACAGCAAAAAACGAAAACTTAGTCAGACGTTCTACCTCGATCTGCAGAACTTAACCAACCGGGAGAACATTTTTCTACGCCGGTTTAATCCTGTCTACGGCACTGTTGGTAAGGTTAACCAGATTGGCTTTTTCCCTGATCTTCTTTACCGAATACAATTTTAATATGAAAACATTTATCCTGGAACTAAAGGAAAGAAATGAGCCGCTTTTTTATTTTGCCCTGCTATGCACTGCCGCTTCCGTTTTATTTCTGATCCTGACAAAGTTTAGCCAGGTGCAGGTAGTGGGTGTGAATGCCTGGTTTAAACCATTCAAATTTTCCATATCCATCGCTTTGTATGCAGGCACCATGGCATGGCTGGTTTCATATCTGCCCGGTTTCAACACTTCCCTTTTTGCATGGTCTGTGATTGGGCTTCTCGGATTTGAAATTATTTATATCACCCTGCAGGCAGCCAGGGGACAGCAGTCGCACTTTAATATAAGCAGTCCGGTTTATGCCGCGCTCTACGTGCTGATGGCACTGGCTGCAACAGCAGTTAGTGTGTATACAGCTTATATTGCCGTGCTGTTTTTCAAAAACAATTTTCCCTCACTTCCCGTGTATTATGTATGGAGCATTCGGATGGCGATTGTGCTCTTTGTTGTCTTCTCTTTAGAAGGCTTTGTGATGGGTTCGCGGCTCTCCCATTCTATTGGAACCCCGGATGGTGGGGCAGGCTTGCCCATTGTTAATTGGAGTACGCAAGGTGGCGACGCACGCATTGCGCATTTCATCGGTATGCATGCACTGCAGGTAATTCCGCTGGCTTCGTACTATTTGCTAAAGGATGTGAAAGCAACCCTTGCGCTTGGTATGATCTACACTGTTCTTGCTGTGTTCACACTCGTTCAGGCCCTCAGTGGTAAACCCTTTTATAAGTTTTAAACTAATTGAATATGCACCTGGCTAAACACGAGAAAGAACGAATACAGAAACGCTATGGAAAATGGGCAGTAATCACAGGTGCCTCTTCCGGTATTGGGCTTGAACTCACCAGGCGGGTGGCTGAGGCCGGGATAAACGTTGTACTGATAGCCCGGGGCGAACTTAAGCTTCAAACGGTAGCCACCGAATTAAAAGAAAGTTACGGCGTCGCCACAAGGGTGATTGCAAAGGATGTTTCTGAACCAGGTGCATTGAATGATATTACAGAGGTGACCAAAGACCTTCGGGTGGGTCTGCTCATAGTATCTGCAGGATGGGGACCCTCGGGTTTGTTCATTAAAAGCTCGCTGGAGCAGGAGATCAATATGTTACGGGTGAACTGTGAAGCCCTGCTTATGCTGACCCATCACTTTGCAAAAAAATTTGCAGCACAGCGCCAGGGCGGGATCATCCTCTTAAGTTCGATTGTTGCGTTCCAGGGTGTGCCCTACGCTGCACATTATGCAGCTACCAAAGCGTACGTACAAACACTGGCAGAAGGATTGGCAGCAGAACTGAAGCCTTATGGTACAGATGTGCTGGCGGCAGCTCCCGGGCCGGTATCGAGCGGGTTCGGAGAGCGCGCCCACATGAAGATGGCAACTGCCCTCGCCCCTGAAGCAGTAGGTGTACCGATTCTAAAAGCCCTGGGTAGAAAGAGCACTGTGTTTCCGGGAACGTTAACCCAACTGTTGCTTGCGGGGCTTCGAACGGTACCTCGATGGGGCAA
>JBGTIL010000709.1:0-3496 GCA_041745695.1 Chitinophagaceae bacterium
GTACCGGTAATGATCACTGGCGACCATCCACTAACGGCAAAGGTCATAGCCGAACGCATTGGTATTATCACGAGTGAAAAAGATAAAGTTATAACCGGTGCAGCTTTAGCTTTACTGGATGAACCGCGTTTTCTTGCCGAAGTGGAAGCTATAAAAGTGTATGCCCGGGTATCACCTGAACAAAAACTTTTTATCGTAAAAACGCTCCAGGAAAAGGGTCACTATGTAGCGATGACAGGCGATGGAGTCAACGACGCGCCGTCGTTAAAACGCGCCAACATTGGTATTGCCATGGGCATCACAGGCACGGATGTTTCGAAGGAAGCAGCCCATATGATTTTACTGGATGATAACTTTTCGACCATAGTCAGGGCCATTAAAGAAGGCAGAAGAATTTATGACAACATCCTGAAATTTATAAAGTACATGATGACCACTAATTCAGGAGAATTGTGGACTTTGTTGATAGGACCCATCATTGGCTTACCAGTTGCCCTTCTACCCATTCATATTTTGTGGATTAACCTTGTGTCTGATGGCCTGCCTGCCATCGCACTTTCCTACGAGCCGGCAGAAAAAAATATTATGCGCCGCCCACCACGCCCACCACATGAAAGTGTATTTGGGCAAGGGCGGGGACTTCACATGATATGGGTAGGCGTATTGATGGCAGGCATTGCTTTATCGCTGCAGGCCTGGGCAATAGACAACGGCCTGCACTGGCAAACCATCGTTTTTAATGTGTTGTGCCTGAGTCAGCTGGGGCATGTTTTAGCCATACGCAGCGAGTACAATTCATTTCTGGGAACCGGAGCACTTACCAATAAACCGTTGATAGGCGCGGTGCTCCTGGCCGTCTTTCTTCAGTTTGCTCTTACCTACGTTCCATTCTTACAGCCCATTTTTCAAACGGAGTCTTTAACAGGCTTTGAACTGGCCCTGGTACTGGCAGGATCCACGCTGGTTTTTGCAGCGGTAGAAATTGAAAAATTAATAAAACGCCTGACTCCAGTGCGCGCGGCGATACAAACTGGCTGATCCGGTGAAAACCCGCTCCCCGCATAGGCAAGAAAAGCTGGGAAATGGGATAGTGACTACACACAGGAGTTTGGCTACTGGCAGACGCCAATCATGGAACCACAATCAAATTAATAACCCAATAGGCTGGCAATCCAGCAAGGCTACTGCAACAAAAGACGACCTGAGGCCATTTCAGCAGTTCTGTTATATTGTACCAGCCAGCCAGGCTGTGAGGGTCATTACCACGCAAGTACCAATTGCCCATTTGAGAGTGGCCCGTTGATGATCGCCGAAATTAACCCCTGCAAGACCCACCAGAAGATAAGTGGAAGGAACAAGAGGGCTCAGCAGATGTACAGGCTGCCCAAGCAATGAAGCCCGTCCCATAACAGCTGCCGACACCCCGAAACCATTGGCAGCCTCGCTTAACAAAGGAAGTATACCAAAGTAGTAGGCATCATTAGAAATAAAAAATGTGAAAGGCATACTGGAAAGAGCCGTGATGACGGGCATATTGGTACCGAGAGAGACCGGAATGCTCCTGATGAATGACTGAGCCATGGCACCCACCATCTCTGTGCCCGAGAGAATACCTGTAAATATCCCCGCAGCAAACACCATAGATGCAACAGCAAGGGCATTGGCTGCGTGGGCAGAAACCCGCTCTCGCTGATCTTCCAGTTTTGGGTAATTCAAGATCAGTGCAACCGCATAGGCAAGCATGAATAAAACCGGCAGCGGAAGCAGGTTAATTACCAGGGCAGACATCAACAGCAATGTGAGCAGGAAATTCATTGCCAGCAAGCGGGGACGCTTTACAGGGTCCGTATCGGTAAAGCTGATGCCATCGGCAGAAGTATCAAAAGCCAGTTCAGTGATACCGAGCCTCCTGCGTTCCTTTTTGCCCAGCCAGTAGGCTACCAGTATTACCCACAATGACCCGGCCACCATACTAATGATCAGCGGTGTAAACACTTGCGTTGCATCAAGTTTAAGGGCTGCCATTGCGCGGGCGGTTGGACCACCCCAGGGAAGAATGTTCATCACTCCCCCACTCAGCATCACCACGGTTGTAAGAACCAGCGGGCTGATACCGAGCCGCTTGTACAAGGGTAACATAGCAGCTACCATGATCATATAAGTTGTAGCACCATCACCATCCAACGACACAAGTAAGGATAAGATAGCAGTGCCTGTCACGACTTTTAAGGGATCTCCCTGCACCTTCTGGAGTATGAAAGCTACAACGGGATCGAACAGACCAACATCTATCATCAATCCAAAATACAGGATGCCGAACAGCGGCATGATGCCAGTAGGCGCAATGGCCGTGATGCCATCCAGCATCATCTTACCGAGTTCCGAACCTGCGCCCGCCAAAAGCCCGAACACTACAGGAACAACAATGAGTGCCACCTGAGGAGACAAGCGTTTTGCCATGATCAATAACATGAACGTGAGCACCATGGCAAAGCCGAGAAAAGCAAGCATAAAATTGATTGATGCATTTTTTAAACCTGCACAGGAAGTTGCGTTACCGCCGTTGACGTGGGCCGTTTCAGCAAAAGTCTGGCTACGCGGCTCGATTAGCGCAAGCAGCCTGGCTTCCCAACATAGACCGAAACGGTTTCGATTTTTTGCAGAGAATGTGGCGTCACTAATTCAGCTTTTGCAGCATCGGGAATATGACCCGGAGATCGGCCTCTGAAGGCTGTGCTCCATACTCACACACCTCAAATGCTTCAGCATGCTGTACAGTTGCAGCTTTTGTTTCTCCATACCAGTTTTCGAGTGCTTTTCTTACATCCGCCGTGATGGTTACTTTCCTCCTGGCCTCGAGCCATTGCAGCCTTTGACTTTTATCTTTCGGCACCTCAGATAAATGTCTTCCGATCCAGGGCAACCATTCATACATCTGCGACTGGTGCGCATCCATTGCATAAATTTTTTTCGCATACACAGCCGAGATGTCTATGGCTACGTCGGGACGAAACGGATTGGGTCGTTGAAAATTATCCTGGAAGTACAGGAACACGGGATTCTTTTTTAAGGGAGGTGTTTGGGGTGCTACATTGGGCACAGCCACCATGTAAGCCGCGTCCTGCACAAGTACTCCGGTATACCGGTGATCGGGGTGATAATCGTTCGGCCGGGGTGCAATCACAACATCAGCATTCCATTCACGGATCTTCCGGATCACCTGTAATCGGACATCGAGTGTGGGCAGCAACTCACCATCATGGTTATTGAGCACATCGTATACCACGCCGAAGCGCTTTCCTGCCTCCTGCGATTCGAGGAACCGGCGTTTGGCGAGCGTTGGGCCTTTGTCTGACTGATGCCCGGCGTCTCCGTTCGTCACCGACACAAATTTTACAGCATGTCCCATCGCCGCCAGTAACATAGCCGTGCCACCACCATCCTGGTCGCAATCATCCGGATGGGCGCCGATCATAATGATGCGCATTTTTTTATT
>JBGTIL010000710.1:0-1777 GCA_041745695.1 Chitinophagaceae bacterium
GGCTGCCCTTCTGAACGATAGAACCAAGGTAAAAATCACAGAGGTCTGGCTTGTCGGCTACATTTACAAGTAGTCTTTTTTCTTTGGCAGCAGCCCTAATGGCTGTACTCGCTGCTACATCATTTACGGCGCAAACCACCAATTCAACACCAGCAAGGTCACCGGGATCGAAGCTTTTTTGTTTTAATTGAATGGTGGGATGGAGCTGTGCCAGTTGTTTTATCTCCTCCGAGATGCTGCAGGCTACCAGCCGGATGGCAGTGAGCGGTGAATTCTGGATCATGGCTGTGAGTTTCTCAAGCGCTACGAAGCCACCGCCAACAACCAGCACATTAAGTGTTTCTAGCTTAATGAAAACGGGGAAGAGGGGATTTTTATCCATTATTTTCACCTCCTTTCCTGGCAATCCTGTGAAAGAAGGTAAGCCTGCCCACATTCGTTCGACCAGAAGCCAGAACGGAGTTTGGTTTTCGAAATATCATCATATACTGGGCCTGTATGCTTACTGCTGGCGACAGCCTCAGGTTAAGCCCCGCATAACTGCGGTTCTGTTCTATAAATTCTTTTTTTTGCAGCGAGGCAGGAAGCACAAAAAGGTCGTGACCGGCACCGATAAATAGCCGGTTGCCAACAATGGGATACTGACCTTCCAGTCGAAACATTAGCCGGAATACAAAACGGTAGGCATTTGAAAGTTTGTTATCCACCACCTGCTGTAATAAGCGCTGCTCAGAACGGATGCGCCCTGTAAGATTAAGTTTCCGGAGTCTGTGAATCCTCGCAAATTCCTGCCAGGGACGCCATTCGCTTCTAAAAAATGTTTGGGTAGGTGCGTTATAAATCTGCTGAAAAAAACCGATTCCTGCAGCGAAAGAAGTCAGCTCATTGTGTCTGTAAACCAGCCCGGTGCGTATCGATCTCTGGGTGAAGTGAGCCGTATAGTTCAGGGTGCGTACCTGCAGGTCTGAAATGATATGCCAGCGTGGAGCCAGCTGAACGGTATTAATGTATCCCAGCCACAATTGTGGGGGTCGCTTTTCCTGTGCTTCAACCAGGAGCGGAAGAACAGACAGCGTTACAGCCAGGATGCGAACAAAGCCTGATGAATAATTCGTCATTGCCTGGACCATTCTTTTCGGTAAGCAAAGTCGCCGAAGCTTTCACCATTGGCGCGTTCTTTTGCAAATATTCCAAACAGGAGATCAAGGTCTTCCAATATGGTTTCTTCCCCAACGCTTTCTTTGTATAAACTGTTTAGCCTCAAGCCCAGGTAGTCGCCCCCGAGGTGCATGTTATATTTACCGTAGGCTGTGCCAATGAAACCAATCTCCGAGTTGGCTGAACGCGCGCAGCCATTGGGACAACCAGTCATACGAATCGTTATTTCTTCGTTGATCAACCCGTGCTTGTTCAGCAGGGGTTCTATTTTTGTTATGAGCGAAGGCATGTAACGCTGCGCCTCTGCCAGTGCCAGCGGGCAGGTATTGAATGCAACGCAAGCCATTGCATTTTTACGGATGGCAGAAGCGCCGTTAGTATGCTCAAGCAACCCGAACTTTTCGAGCAGGGCATTCACTTCCTCCTTGTCCTCTTCTTTTACATCAGACAGTATTACATTTTGGCTTGAAGTAAAGCGGAAGGCAACCTTCTTCGTATAAGCGATCTCCAGGAGCCCTGTTTTAAGACTGACCTTTTCATCCACTACGCGCCCGTTTTCAACAAAGAGGGTATAGTGCCATAATCCATCTGTGTCCTGTTTCCAGCCATATTGATCGCC
>JBGTIL010000711.1:0-4397 GCA_041745695.1 Chitinophagaceae bacterium
AGTATCCCTTTGTTCATCAGGTTGCAACCATTCGTACAATGTAAAAGGAACAGTTGAAAAAACGGAACTTGGACGCGATGGGTATATACTTTACCTGGCTGATGAAAATAAGACCGCTCATCGTATTATTGTAAGCCGTCCTGATATGGGTAACGAGTACCGTGACGTAAACATTGGCGATGCCGTACGTGTTTGGGGAGACACCGTTCACTGGCAGAACGAAGTGCACATGAAAGCAAAAGAATTAGACTTACTACATTAAAGAATCCTGGCCCTCCGGCAGGAGAGGCGTTACCTCTTACAGGTTCTTTTCCATTACGTAATGCGGAATCGTTATCTCCTGAAATTCTGCACCACTTTTTGTGTAGCCCATCTTTTCATAAAAGCCGATGGCATTCTTGCGGGCATGCATAGTAATCTTCCTGTACCCGCGATCGCGGGCAAGGTTCTCTGCAAAATTCATCAATGCCTTGCCAATACCCTTGCCCTGCAGGTCATTAGATACAGCCATTTGCCGCAGGCGCACTGAGAGAGGAGCCTCCTCTACGAGCATGCAGCAGCCGAGCATCCGATCGTCCTCGTAAGCAGCCATCAACAAGTTGTCCTTTTCTGCTTCCAGCTCTGTGGGTGCGAATGTGAGCCCGAGTGGATGACGCAGAATGTCCTCACGGAGTTTTACCATCTCCCTGTACTCAGGCGTGCCGTAGTCTATAATTTTTAATGCCATGCTTAAGTGTTGTGCTCATCTCAAAGAGACTAAATCGAAAAAGGACACTCGTATAATAAATGATATCGCAACATCTGTTTCCTTGTGCGCATACAAGTAAAATAAATAGTGCACAGGAGAAAATATGTTCCTACCTTCCCGAGCAAATTAATGACCCGGTACTGCAAATAAATGGAGAAAAAACGGTACCGCTTTTAAAACGATCACACTAAATGTGATTTATTTTAAAATCTTCTATTTTTGCACCACTATAACCAAACTTTTACAAAATGTCAGACATCGCAGCAAGAGTTAAAAAGATCATAGTTGATAAGTTAGGCGTTGACGAGGCTGAAGTAACCAATGAGGCTTCCTTTACCAACGATTTAGGTGCCGACTCATTGGACACCGTAGAGTTGATTATGGAATTTGAAAAGGAGTTCAATATTTCTATTCCGGATGAGCAGGCTGAAACCATCACTACCGTAGGTCAGGCTGTTTCTTACTTGGAAGAGCATGCCAAATAATTAAATAAGCAGGGACCCGTGTTTTTTCACGGAAATAAGTTTATCCGCCTTCCAGCTGTTTCGGCAGCGAAGGCGGTTTTCTCTTACACAAAAGCGCAGGGCGTATGCAATACAAAAGGATCGTAGTAACAGGTATGGGCTGCTTAACGCCTCTGGGAAACACTATTGCTGAATACTGGAACAACCTTAGGAACGGTGTCACCGGTTGTGGCGGCATCACTTTATTTGACGCTACAAAATTCAAGACCCGTTTTGCCTGCGAGATCAAAGATTTTGATGCTACTAACTACCTCGACAGAAAAGAAGCACGCAAACTGGATAGGTTCTCACAAACCGCCATTGTAGCTTCCGACTTTGCCATGCAGGATGCAGGCCTCAACGAAAGCAACATCAACCAGGATCGTATTGGTGTAGTGCTTGGTTCCGGCATTGGTGGATTGATCACGTTCCAACAGGAAGTGATCGAATTTGCCAAGGGTGATGGAACACCAAGGTTCAACCCTTTCTTTATCCCGAAGATGATCTTAGACATTGCAGCCGGCCACATCTCGATGCGCCACGGGCTGCGGGGTCCGAACTTTTCAGTTGTCAGTGCTTGCGCCTCATCTACCAACGCCATGATGGAAGCCCTGAACCTCTTGCGTCTCGGCAAGTCAGACATCATTGTTACAGGTGGGTCGGAAAGCGTTATTTCTGAAGCAGGTGTAGGTGGATTTAACGCAATGAAAGCCCTGAGCGAACGCAATGACAGTCCGCAAACGGCTTCCCGCCCTTATGATAAGGACCGCGACGGTTTCGTTATGGGCGAAGCTGCGGGCATCCTGGTTTTCGAAGAGCTGGAACATGCTCTGGCAAGGGGCGCTAAGATTTATTGTGAGGTTGCTGGTGCCGGCGCTACTGCAGACGCACATCATATTACTGCTCCCCATCCGGAAGGATTAGGCGCCCGCAATGTTATGTTGCAAGCGCTTAATGATGCAGGTATGCAACCTTCCGATATTGACTATATCAACACGCACGGAACTTCTACGCCTCTGGGCGATATCGCAGAAATAAAAGCCATTCAAACGGTCTTCGGAGAGCATGCTTACCAATTAAATATCAGCTCCACTAAGTCAATGACAGGGCACTGTCTTGGAGCCGCAGGTGTGATAGAGGGTATGGCCTGCATCATGAGTGTACAGAACGACATTGTTCCTCCCACCATCAACCATTTTAATGACGACCCGGATCTGGACCCCCGACTGAATTTCACGTTCGGCACTGCTCAGAAGCGCGTGGTGAATGCTGCATTGAGCAACACATTTGGTTTTGGCGGTCATAATGCCTGCGTGATTTTTAAAAAATACAATGCCTGATGGTTTGCAAGGGGATGCTGTTACATTATAGAAATTCCTAAACCTTCAATTTTAATTCTTATTTTGTTCTGTGGATTTTTGGAACCCTTTTAAAAAACATGCCGGAACGCAGATCAAAAAGAATTTGAAGAGTGTGCTGGGTTACACACCATCTAACATTTCACTTTATCGAACCGCACTCACGCATCGTTCCGTAAAAGATGGCTCGGACGAAAATAATGAGCGGCTTGAATACCTGGGCGACGCCATTTTGAGTGCCCTTGTTGCGGAATATCTTTTTAAACGTTACCCCTACAAGGAAGAAGGCTTTCTAACCGAGATGCGCAGTAAGATGGTGAACCGCCAGCAACTGAATGACATTGCCATCAAGATGGGTTTAAAAAAAGTAACCGTCTACAATAAATCGGATTCATCGCTCAAAACAAGCCAGATCTTTGGCAATACACTTGAAGCCCTGGTAGGCGCGGTATATCTCGACCGTGGCTATAAAAAAACTGCAGTATGGGTAGCCAAGTCTATCATCATACCGCATATGTATATGGATGATCTGGAATTGCTGGAGATCAACCACAAGAATAAACTCTATGGCTGGTCTAATAAAAATGGAAAGAACCTTGAATTTGAAACCCTGAATGAGCACCTTGAAAATGGAAGAAGGCTGTTTACCGTTGCAGCCGTGATCAACGGAAAAATAATCGCGGAAGGCAAAGCCTTCAATAAAAAAGATGCTTCGCAAATTGCAGCTCAAAAAGCGGTGCTCAAGCTGGGCATCGTCAATTCTGACTCAGTCGGCGACCCTTCGTCCTGAGCACACTTCAGTAATCTCAAAAAAATTTCGAGTCGGGCAAAGGCGCGAGGTTTCACTAAAAATGTGCCATTAAGAATTTCCGGCGGTTGTTTACATTAATATTCCTTTTTAAAGGGGTTAGGTTGCTTTGCAGGGTTATAGACAGTAAATCGAGGAACTGGTCTGCCTGTAAGCAGGGGATTGTTTTTTTCTTCAGTAGCCGTAATCGTTCATCAGCATCCTCAACCGTTGCTTCGCTGCATTTTTCACACACGATCAATGTCTCCAATAGAAGAAACAGTAAACAACCCAACCTTGCAGCGCATTTTGCAATTCGTAAAAGCACGCTTACTTCCGCAATGGCTTCACTATGGCTCCAGTTTTCTGCAGGTACAAAAGAAGTGGCGCCAGGCAGAAGGATACGCGCGCGTCTTCAGATAGGTCGGTCTACGCATAAACTATCCGGTGCTAAGGGAATAGCTGATGAATTTACCAGATGCCTGTTTGAACATTGAAGCTGCCCTTGATACTTAAACCCACTTAGGTAGACAGATTACGCTGGCTAGGTGATATGCCCCTATACCCTAGGGGTTTTTTTAAGACTATTGCCGCCCATCGGTAATGAGAAACGGTCAGCAAATTGCCCTGCAGAGCCCTGACTTGCTTGCTGATTCGACACCGCCGGGAAATAATTGCCCCAATTAATGTAAGTAATCTAATTTATAACAAGCTGATAATGAGTGTCTTAAAAGATAAGGATCTGTTAAGATGATTCTGCAGTCCGGTTTAATTGCTCAAACGCTTGCAACTGGGGAAAACGGATATTAGTTTTGCTATCGTTAAGGAGAAATGATAAGAAGAATCACTTAGAGAAACTAATCACCTCACTTAGCAAACCTAACGAAAACACTAAAACGTCCGTACCATGAAAAAACTTTACACGCTCACCCTTGCACTTCTGGCACTAAGCTCTGCCTTTGCTGCACCCAAGATCAAAGGGATTGCGAACAATGGTAATT
>JBGTIL010000712.1:0-2964 GCA_041745695.1 Chitinophagaceae bacterium
GCTGTTTAGGGTGTGGTCAAGATTCAAGCGGACCGTACCTCTATTTAACCTGTTCAACAAAATAATTCCTTTTTGGTCGTTCCATGAGCCGCTCAATAGAAACCTCGTCTTTGCGTCTCCCCCTGCTAATGACAAATTGTATTGGTTGATAAATCCTTTCTGAAACGCTTCTTCAGCCCAGTTTGTATTGTTGGTGCTTTTCCAGTCGTCTGTACCAGTCTCTGCAGCAAACTCTTCCTCAGCTACCAGCCCCTCGTTTTCAGCAGCGGCATTAAATAGTTCCCTGAATTGATCGGAATTAAGGAAAGGTTGTTTTCTCGTAGGATTGCTCCAACCAGTAAAATATCCAAAGTTTACCCTGGTCTTTCCTGCCCTCCCAGATTTGGTGGTGATGAGTATAACGCCATTAGACGCGCGCGCACCATATATTGCAGAAGAGGCTGCATCCTTTAGAACTTCAATCGACTCGATGTCATCAGGATTAATAGTAGCCAAAGGATTATCGGGCTCTGTTGAACTCCCCAATGACTGTGATACGACAGGCACACCATCGATCACGATAAACGGTTGTTGATTAGCAGAAATTGAGGAAATACCGCGTACACGTACATTCAACCCCTGTCCTAATTTTCCACTTCCCTGATTTATGAACACCCCTGCAGCTCTTCCCTGAAGGGCTGTTTCAAAAGAAGGAAGAGGCAAATTTTGAAAATCCCTATTGGTGATTTTGGAAATGGAGGAAGTAACATCGCGCTTACTTCGACTACCATACCCTACCACCACAACCTCCGTTAGGGAGTTAGTTCCCTGAGCAAGGGCCACATTCATCGATCCTGTTGCCGGACGTTCCAGAGTTTGATAACCCACGTAACTAAAAAGCAGTGATGCATTCTGCGGACTAGTGATACTAAAGGTTCCATCGGCGGCCGTCGTGACAGAGTTAGTCGAATTTTTGACAGTCACCGTTACTCCAGATAGTGGGGTACCATCTCGGCTATCAGTCACTCTGCCTGTAACGACTGATTGTGCCCATGATACCTGCGCGATGCAGAGTACACTCAAGAACAGGAGCGTAAAGATTTTTTTCATGTGAATTGTTGAGGTTAAACTTAACTGTTTGTTAAAGATAGACAACGAAATAAAGTATTTGCTGCATGAAAATGGTCTTTTCAACAAATTACCAACAAGAATTTTTGTTACCCAGGTCCAAAAAGCTTTGGAAGTGGGTTATTGGTCACAAAGAAAAAGCCTCCATTTCCGGAGGCTTCTTTTTTTTTATTTAGGATTTTTTGTTGGTGCGCTCCCGGCAGCAGCAGGGTTATACACAAGTTCGTTATCGGGTACATCCCAATAATCGAGAAAATTGTAATCGATCGTGGCGTTTCTATTAACCACGCCTGTGCCTGTGATCACCACTGCGTCTTTGCGTCCGCCACCCGCAGACAGGGGCTCACTAATACCATACCGGCGCGCATCGTAGAACGAAAGTCCAATAAACGGCAGCGCAATCCTTCTTTCTCTTCTAAGTTCTTCTTTTGCGTCAGCCAGTGATAAACCCGTACCCGCAAGTGCAGGCAGCCCGGCTCCCTGAAACGTACGTACGGCATCTATTGCAATCAGACCATCATTGATCCTGCCTGTATTGATCAGCGCCTCGGCTTTCATTAACTCGTTTTCTTCAAAATGGCTCGCAAGATTTAGCTCATCGGCTCCTGCTGCGATGTTAGCATACACTTTCACGCCAGCCATACCCGCGCCACCATCTATCAGGGCGTAACGCGTATTGAATACATGCCCGCGGTCGGCATTACCGATCCAGGTAGTGGTCAACTTCACATTATTGGCGAATCGCTTATCGCCTGCTCTGAACTCCTGCACCCAGCGTTCGCTCAGCTTATAGGTATTGCCACCTGCCAGCGTCGACTGCACCTTACCGGCAATAGTACCGCTACCAGAGGAGGCAAGAAAATCTGATGTAGCATTAGATCTGCCAGTGAAGATCTTATCAGCTGGCTGAACGCCTGTGCCGGCAAGTGCAAGGATGGAATTCCATTGCGCTGCTGTCATCGAGGCGGCTGTTGTATTAACGAGTATATTCCGGGCCTTCAAGGTGCTGATACTTCTCTTCCACATATCAGGCGTTAAAATTCCGCCGCGGCCCACCTGTACAAAACTTGGTATGAGTTTGCCCAGGGTTTCCGTATAAGCAGCCATGTTGGCAACTGATGATAAGATTGTTGTAGCCTGATCGAGGTTTTTATTCGATTCAGTAATTATTGCTTCCTTGGTAACATAGTTGCCGTTGGTAGCTCCGGAAGTGTTGTTGATCAGTCCTGCATAATAGATGGAGCCGATGCGGGCATAAGCGAAACCTTTCCACCAATACGCCCAGGCCTGGATGGTTGCTTTCTTAGAGGGACCGTCTGATGCGAACACAGTCTTCTCCACGATTTCCAGCACCGAGTTGCATGCATTTATCATAGAATACATGTAGGCCCATTCGTAGAATAAGGTATTTTGTCCCTGGTTACTGTTTACATTAATCAGTCGAATGAGGGCTTTCTGAGTATTGGGGGCGTTGGGATTCAGTATGGTTGTGCCATTATCGAGAATAACTTTATCCGGCGCACCAATTTGATTCATAAATGCGTTAGCCGCTTCGGCTTGTATTACGTCGCCCATTAGTTCATGCCAGCCCATGGCACCTGTCCAGAAAAAACCATATACACCATCAGAGTATTTCAGGTTAATGAAACCATTTCTGTAAACGCCTCCCTGGGCAAGATTAATAATACCCTGTTCTGATGTTCCACTTTCAGGAGTAGGCTGATTGGGATTTCGTACGTCTAACTGCTTTTTACATGATGCACTGCCTAGCAAGAGCAAGGCGGCAAACATAATTATCTTAGATCTTTTCATTTTCGTTACTGTTAGGGTTTTTGTTAGAAGCCAAGGTTTAAACCT
>JBGTIL010000713.1:0-9035 GCA_041745695.1 Chitinophagaceae bacterium
CAATAATACGCGGGCTTCGTTATGTAAACGACCGCTGTCCTGAGTTTCCTAACTCAGGACGTTTCTTTAGTCTTTCTGAACAAGAGTACAGCTGTCGTCTTGTAAATAAATAGTGATAGCAAACGGTCCTTTCAAAGCTCCTCCCATCACAACTGGCTTTCTTCCTCCACAGCTTTAGGTACTGCAGTTATGCGCAGGATCATGGCGGCCGTTTCTGCCGGCTTATCCCAGTGTGGAAAATGGCCGCAGTGGTTGAACCAATACACATGCGCGTCGGGAAATAAATGAAGTGCCTTGTTTGCCTGGGACGGTAAACAAACCCTGTCCTGTCGGCCCCAGCCAATTACAAGGGGCTTTGTAATGGCACCTCTTGGTGCACCTTGTTGCTCTTCACCATAGGCAAGGTTGTATAACAGTTCGTCAAATACCGGTGAGGCTGCGTAACTTCTTAATTCCGTCAGTGCAATAGACCCATCAATATGCCAGGGATGCACGGAGAACTGGGCGAGCAGCAGCGAACGCGTAATTGGATTGCCCATTAAAAACGGCATGGCAAACTGCAGTGCCCGTATCAGTCGGATGGAACCCGCCACGGTACCGAAGAAAAATGTTCTTTGCCAACCCTCCCAAACACCTCCCGGGTTCAGCGAGACTACAGTGCCTAATACGCCTCCCCGGCGTGCCAGTTCAAGCACCAAACGGGCGCCCATAGATGAGCCAACTGTGTCGATGCCTGTAAGGTTGTTTTTCTCCAGAAATGCAGTGACAGCATCAGCCAGCGTAGCGATTGTAGTTGGGCCCTCCAATGCAGGTGTCTTACCATGACCAGGCAAATCAATGGCAATAACTTCCCGGTGTGCACCCAACCTGTCGAGGATCGGTATCCATGAACGCCATGAACCCCCAATGCCATGGATTAATAAAAGCGGTTGCCCATTACCGTAACGTATATGATTGAACTTCATACTACAATTTTAATTTATGCATCGGTTAAAACACCGACCTGCCAAAGGCACAAATAGCAGGCCACGCATAAAAATAAATTGGTAAGAGCGCGGAAGGGATTGTTTAGAGGGTTACTGCTGTGTTGATCACTGCGGGTACCATTTAATCTATTACATTTCCTGATTGCCTGATCAAATACAAATGGGTGAAGATTGCTGCATGGTGGTTGTCCATCATTAAAACTGAGAGCCGGCCTTTATCTGCCGGCCACCCAACAAGCTATTGTTTTTGAGCCCTACCGGCAGTCTGTGGCGTTTGCACGGGTACGAGGAGGTACTCGGGCTGTGTTCCGGTTTCCTGGATCAGGTCGGCATATTTTTGCTTGAAATGCCGCTTGAAGCGGCCGAGGTAGCCCGGAACCGACAGGTCCATGTCGTTAACAACAACCGAGTCTATTAAGTCATTGCCTAGATACATCATTAATTTCATAGGGTTGGATTTGGACAACTAAGCTAAAGCGGATTTAGATTGGAGAGAACTGTCTCCACCCATTCTATGTATGAAAGAGGGTTTGTGCTTGCACCTGCTGCAAGCGTTACGATAGCAACAAAGCAAAACCACGCAGATTCACTGCTGTATCACTGCATAATAAATTGCGCCCTGAGTGTCTTTATTAGTTGACGCCTCCCTTACGGGTAGCCTTGCGCTGCTGCGGCCATGGGGTGGTAATGCGTTCGCGTGAAGCCGGCTCCGGATCTTCGCTGGCCATGTAAGCCAGTATAGCTGTAAGAATAACGTTACTGCGTACGTCGTCAAAAACAATCTTATCATAGGTATCCCTGTTGGTATGCCATGTGTAAGTGCCATAGCTCCAGCTTAAGGAACTCAGTGAAAAAGCCGGAACACCTGCTGCCACAAAAGAAGCATAGTCCGACCCGCCGGCGCCAGGCGTACCCGGAAAGCCAGTCGTGATACGGGTCCTGATAGAGTCTGGTACAGCAGCGAGCCAGCGCGTAAGGTAATCGCCAGCCTTTATAAATCCCTGTCCCGACAGGTTTACTACCCTGCCGGTGCCATTATCCTGGTTAAAGAGTACCTGTATATTTTTCACTATTTCGGGATGGTCTTCTACGAAGGCACGCGAACCGTTGAGCCCCTGCTCTTCGCTGCCCCAGTGCCCAACAAGGATCGTGCGTTTGGGGTTGGGGTACAGCTTCTTCAAGATGCGCATCGCTTCCATCATCGTAATGGTGCCGGTGCCATTATCGGTAGCGCCCGTTCCTCCATCCCAGGAATCGAAGTGAGCAGAAAGCATCACGTATTCGTCGGGCTTTTCGCTTCCCCTTATTTCGGCAATGGTATTGAATGTAGGTACCATGCCTGTGTTTTTTGAATCTGCGCGAACTGCGATCTGTGGACGATGCCCTGCATCGGTGAGGCGGTAAAGCAAACCATAGTCTTCAAGTGCGAGGTCAATGGTAGGGATTGATTTCGTTAGGGCACCGAAGATTTTGTTGACTCCAAAACCATTGCTCCAGTTGCTGCCCACGATGCCGGCAGCCCCTGCAGCTTCGAGTGCAAGGGGCAAGGTCCTGGTTGTATAACCGGATTTAGCGATCCTTGCGGCCCAGGCCTCTGTTTGTGCCAAACGCGTTTTTTTGAGCGAATCGAAAGAAGCCGGCAACGCAAACTCCTGCCAGTTATAGTCGGGTCGGCCCGTAGGCTGTTTCATGGAAACAAGTACAAACTTTCCCCTAGCGCGGGGCAGCCATTTTTTAAAAGCAACAGAGTCAGCCAGGTCGGGTAGAAGGATCGTTTCTGCCCTTACCGTTTTCCCACCCGTAGAAGGGCTCCAGGCAAGCTGAGTACCTTCCAGGGTTTTGATCCGCGGGTGTACCATGTCGATATGCGACACACCTCTTTCCCAACCTTTCCACTCCCCCCACTTTTCATTACGCGCTTTTATGTTCCATTTTGTATACTGGCTTACAGCCCAGGTGTGTGCTGCCTGCATTTGTGGAGAACCAACGAGGCGCGGTCCGATCACATCTGTTAGCTCATGCGCCAGCTGCTGTAACTGCGAATTCTCCGTGGCTTCTTTCACAATACCCTGAACAATGGGTTGAGAACTTTGCGCAAGAGCTGGCAGGGCAACAAAAAAAGCGATGACAATATGAATCGTAAGGAAGAGCGCCGGCAGGGGGCGACGAGCAGCAGGTGTTTCCATGCCCTAAAATAAAACATGATAGAGTAGCCAGACTTCTTTTTTTAAATGGCGCATGTACCTAAACGGTACCTCATGCCGACGTTGCGTATAAAGCAACGCCCAATTTTACGAAAGGCACTATAGCTTTTGTAGGTGCATGGTGGCACCACCCCCGGCATTCATGAAAACCGAAACGCGCCCGGCGTTTGTGATCGTACGCACCTGCCTGTTCAACTCATCCCCGTTACCATTTTTACCTGGTACATCGCTCCAGGTGGTGAGTCGGTAATCAGCTGCCGCTGGTAAAAAAGCCATGGAAACAGTTAGCTGGCGCGGCTGTTCATCAGTAATACCTCCCAGGTACCAGTCGGTTCCTTTCCTTCTCGCTACAACTATGTAAGCCCCTGGTTCTGCCTCCAGCACCTTTGTTTCATCCCAGGTGGTAGGCACCTGTTTAATAAATTCAAAGCCCGCCTGTCCTTCGTAGGCTGCAGGATAATCGCACACCATACCCAGGTAATTTTCTAAAACTACATACATAGCCAACTGGTGACAGCGGGTACCCAGCATCAGGGGCCTGGTATACTGGGCTTTAAAGTCTTTCGTGGCTACAGAGCGGAAACCTCCCAGGTGGTAATCTGTGCTGCCCGCCAGCATGCGGGTAAATGGGATGTCGATATCGTGCTCCGGAGGAACACCGTTTTCATTCCACTTGTTGGCTTCGTAGTTAAGGGTACCCTCTCTCGTAAATTCATTCGGATAGGTACGGTGTAAACCTGTTGGTTTGTAAGATCCGTGAAACTGAATATGCAGTTTGTGCTTTGCTGCCTTCTCCAGTATTTCGGTTTGTATATTGACCATCTGCTGGTCATCACGATCCATAAAGTCGACCATCATTCCCTTCAAGCCCCAGCGCTCGAAGAGGGCAAAGGCGGTGTCCAGTTTGGGATACAGTGCGGCCCAGTGCACCCACACCCTTACGCCCACACCTTTGGTGGCGGCATAATCGCAAATGGCTTTCATGTCAAGCCCGGGTACGGGCCGGGTTACATCTGCCGCCGGACCTGGCTGGAAGTTTACGCCGTCATCTACATACCAGGGATGAAGGCCGTACTCAACTACCGAATGGTATTGTATCCCGTTGCGCGCGCAGAAATCAATGTAATACTGGGCGGTAACAAAATTATTTCCGGGGGCATTCAATGTATCCGGAACCACATTGCCGTTCCACCAGGGAAAAGTTGACTTACCAGGTATGACCCAGGACAAGTCGTTGATTCTGTTCGGAGGCACGAGGCTGGTGAGTATATTGCTTTCAATCAGGGCTCCCACCCGGTTACTCACCATCAATACCCGCCAGGGCGTTTGATGTGGCAAAACCGCTTTTACTTTTTCTGCAGACTGACCTGGAAGTGGCGACAGTTTTGAAATGAGCCTGCCTTGTTTTTTCCCCAGGTACATACCTGCGTAGTCGAGCAGGGCGGCTTCTGTAATGGCGAGGTAGTTATTATTTGAAAAGCGGAAAAGTACAGGTAGTGCTACCAGGGTATCTTCCGGTATGTCACGCAAAGGCTGGGTACTGTAGCGGCCTTCGTGCGAGGTGGTATAATTGGGCAGGTAGAGCGCCAGTGCTACAGGGTTGCCCGGCAAATTGAAACTGGTAGCTTCATCCAGGAGTGTATAGCTGGTCCATCCTTTTTGTTCCGGCATCTCGTAACGGAAGGCAACGCCGTCCTCAAAAGCTTTTACCCGGAGGCGGATCATTCTAAAGGGCGCAACAGTCTCAGCCAGTGGGATAGTGACCGTTCTGTAATGTGTTTGCACGCTTGATGTCTTTCCTACGTGGAGTTGATAGGTTTCAGTAGTGTCTGAGAATATGGGCTTACCCAGTACAAGATTATTTCTAAACCATCCATTATCAAAGTGGAGCGCCAGTGGTGCTTTGTCTATCAGCAACTGTTTGTTATAAGCAAGGCTGTACTGAACTGTGCCCCCCAGCAACTTCAGCGAGAATACCAGTCTGTGATCTGGCGAGGTGAGTTGCACAGTTCTTTGGGCATCGGCCGTAGCCAGTACTGCAAGGAACAGAACAAGAGGCGTAGTAAATAATTTCATAGTCTAATCAGTAGGCTAACAAAGGTTGGCTATTGCGCATTCATTCTGCAGATTTATTTGAAAGAACATTGCTGCGCCAGTAAGCAGTTAAACCTTTTCATAATTCCTATTTAAATGTTAGAAAAGAGTCACGGTTACAGAAATGCTGTATAGGGTGCTTTGGTGATTTAGAGGTTATTGAAGAAGGTCAAATCCTGTTAGGGTGGAGAATAAGTGGAGACGATTTCCCTGTGGTGTTTGAAAAAGTAATTAGGTATGACAGGCTTAGCCCTACACGGGAAGTACCCAGACCTGCAAACGCAATTAAATTTATCCCTAATTTAAAAAAGTTTAGCCGTACCAGCTAACCTGGTTGGTATGTAAACCTCCGTAGCTCGCTGAGTTAGGTTTGCCCGGAAGCACCGGCTTCGCCATTTTTGAGTGGAAAACAGATTATTGTTGGACAAACACAACCTCGCGCTTTGTCATTTGTTGAAAATGGATGACTGCAAAACCTCTGATACTTTTCCTGGTCTTGTCGCAAGGGTATGCGCTGCTGCTGTCACCCGCTGGGAGTGGATGCAGTGAACCGCCTAAATCCCAGGCAGATTCTGGCTACAGTTATAAGGAACCCCATCCTGATGGTACCGGAAAAGTATATATGGGCCGCGAAATTGCGGATGTAATGAGTGCTTCCGGGGGCAACTGGCTGGAGCGTAGCAGCCGGCAGGAAGAGGAAGATGCTACGGCCGCTATAGCAAAGATGCCTTTGCAGCCGAATAGTGTGGTTGCCGACATTGGCGCAGGCACGGGTTATTACACCTTTCGGATAGCCAACAGAATTCCTGGCGGGAAAGTTTATGCAGTGGAATTGCAGGATGCGTTTATTGACGCTCTGCGGGCCCGGATACAAACCACTGGCGTAAACAATGTAACCGTCGTTAAGGGTACGGAAGTCTCTACCAACCTGCCCGATGGTTCAGTAGATGTTGCGATTATGGTAGATGTGTACCACGAACTGGCTTATCCCAAACAACTGCTCGCAGCACTCCATAAATGTTTAAAACCCAATGGAAAGTTGCTACTGCTTGAGTACAGGGGCGAAGATCCTTCGGTTCCTATCAAAGCCTTGCACAAGATGACCGTAGCACAGGCAAACAAAGAGCTCACCGCGAATGGCTTTCTTCCTGAACAGGCTAAAGGTTTTCTGCCGATCCAGCATTTTCTGCTTTACCGGAAGCAGGATACTGGTATCAGGAACAACACAGGGCAGTGAAAATAGGCCCTGTCATACTCACTGGGCAGGCTCTAATTTGAATACGCTGAAATAATCTCACACACATTGTCCCCTTGCAAGTGAGTGCGCTGCTTTAACTTTAGCCATCAACTTTATTATTATGAAGCACCTGTTGACGCTCCTTGCAGCTGTATCGATATTGTTATCTGCAGTCGGACAGCAAACCCAGAAGCCCCCTCTGCACGGTAAGCACTGGATGGCCATTACCGGAAAACCGCTTGCAGCTACAGCCGGGTCTATGATATTTGAAAGAGGTGGTAATGCTGTAGATGCGGCCTGCGCTATGCTGGCAGCCACCTGCACTATGTGGGATGTGCTCAGCTGGGGAGGAGAAACACAGGCGCTCATCTATAATCCCAAAACCAAAAAAGTAATTGCGATCAATGCGATGGGCATGGCCCCAACAGGTGCAACAGCAGCCTTCTTTAAAGAAAAAGGCTATGCATTCCCACCACAATACGGTCCGCTGGCAGCAACGACTCCCGGAACACCTGGCGCTATTTGTCATATGCTTTCCAATTACGGTACAATGACCCTTGCCCAGGTACTGGCACCTGCCATGGAACTCGCTGCCGGCTACCCGATTGAAGCACAAACGGCCAATAGCATGGAACGGGGAAAAGGACAAATAAAGCAATGGCCGTACAGCAAAAAAGTCTTCCTTACGCACCCCGGCGCAACGAGAGAAGCACCAGAAGCAGGTGAGATCTTCGTACAGAAAGACTTGCTGCAAACACTCACCAAGATGGTTGATGCAGAAAAAGCTGCTCTGAAAAAAGGTGCCAGCCGTAAAGCTGCCATCACGGCGGCTTACGACAGGTTTTATAAGGGCGATATCGCAGCAGAATTTGTCCGTGGGTCAAAAGAACAGGGCGGCCTGATCACCATGCAGGATCTTGCCACCTGGAAGCCCCTGGAAGAGGAACCCGTAAAAGTAAATTACAAAGGCATAGACGTTTACAAGCTCCAGCAGTGGACACAGGGACCAATGATGCTGCAATCACTGAACATATTAGAAAATTTCGATCTTAAAAGTATGGGCTATAATAGTCCGAGATACATTCATACTGTGTACCAGGCTATGAGTCTTGCCTTTGCCGACCGCGATTTTTACTACGGCGACCCTTATTTTGGTCCTGAAGAACCCATGGAAGGCTTATTGAGTAAGGCTTACGCCAAGCAACGTGCCAGCACCATACTGACAGACAGAAACAATCCGGCAATTGGCCCCGGTGACCCTTATCCGTTTGAAGGTAAAAAGAATCCTTACCTGCAATTGCTGAAAAGCAGGGGCTTTACAACAGATACGGCCACACGTAATTTTGCTCCCTCTCACGATACCCGCATCGGCGCACTTTCAGATGCAGAATACCAGCACAACCTGTGGCAGGGAACAACCTCCGTTGAGGCTGCCGACAAAGAAGGTTGGGTTGTATCTATTACCCCAAGTGGAGGCTGGTTGCCCGCCTGCATCGCAGGCAATACCGGTGTGGGCATGAGCCAGCGCATGCAAAGTTTTGTTCTTGACGAAAACCTGAATCCCTTCAACGTGGTTGCACCGGGCAAACGTCCAAGGGTTACACTCACGCCCACACTGGCATTAAAAGATGGAAAACCATTTCTGTCTTTTGCTGTACAGGGCGGCGACACCCAGGAACAAAATCTATTGCAATTCTTTTTGAATATGACAGAATTTGGGATGACAGTTCAGGAAGCTGCCGAGGCAGCCAATATCAACACGAACCAGCTCTGGCTGTCTTTGGGCGGTACTAAAACCGACGACCGTAAACCCCGGCCGGGTCATATTCTTCTGCACAACACCACCCCGGAAACGGTAAGAGCAGACCTCAAAAAAATGGGCTACGTGCTTAGCTTTGACGACAGAACAAGTGGCCCCCTCAATGCCATTTATTTCGACTGGAAACACGGAAGCTTCTGGGGTGGTTCAAGCAACCACGGAGAGGACTACGGAATCGGCTGGTAAGTTTTTGAACGTTGCACCTTTCAATGCTGTGTTACCTTGCCATGTCCTGCTACTGGCACTATCGGGGATGCTGTGGCCATTAGCGGGCATCAGTGATGTGCCAGGCGGATCGCGTCTTTGTAAATCGTGTCTACCGCTCCAGTCTCTACAGGGTATCCATTCTTGAATTGCACGCGCATCCAGCGCCCGTCGCAGCTGTTTTTGTTGGATCTCCGGCCTGCTCTTGTGCGATCAATTATCAAGCGAAACTATCGGGTCGATTGAGGAACATTGTATACGAAATGCAGTAGCGATTCCCGAATTGTTAAGCAGCCGTGCGCTACCGGGTGCAGGCACCGTATTTGTGAAAGTTGAACCATGGCAGAGAAATCAGGTGATGTTCCATTTAGTAGCAATGTTGACCTTCCTTTAGACCCAGGCAAGTCGACCATTTTGCCGGTCATGGAAGAGCGCCTGGTGATTACCAAAGAAATTATAGAAACAGGCAAAGTGAGGATTCGCAAGCGGGT
>JBGTIL010000714.1:0-7915 GCA_041745695.1 Chitinophagaceae bacterium
GTAGAAACCTCTGATTTTTACGTGGAACCTTTTCTTCGCGAAAATGTTTTGGTGAAGAAAAATGTTCCGTCGCGGACGGCTCCGATCACAAAAAAAACGCCTCCCGTTGCTCCACCGAAGGTGGTGACAGCTGCGAAGAAAAAACCTGCACCACCGGTCGTGGCATCTAAACCGGCAGCAAAAAAAACAACGCCCCTGCCCCAGGAAAAAACACAATCCCTTCCTCAGGCTGCTCCTCCGCTGACAGAGCAAACACCAAAGAAAGTAGTCGTCCCGCGCGAGTTGAAACTTCCGCTGCAAACCCGGTCACGCAAAAACGAACTGGTTAAAACGCTTGATGTAACCAGCCCTGAAATCGCGATACGTTTGTACGACAATGGCGAAATTGACGACGATACCATATCTGTGTACCTTAATGACCGGATAGTGCTATCGCAAAAACGTCTTAGTACCAGCCCCATTTCACTTACGGTAAAAATGGATGAAGAACAACCCGAACAGGTGCTGATCATGGTTGCTGAAAATCTTGGTCGCATTCCGCCAAACACTTCTGTGATGATTGTCACTGATGGCGACAAGCGCTACGAAGTGCGCATCACATCCACAGAACAGAAGAATGCCATGATCCGTTTCCGATATCAAAAACCTACACTTCCTTAGCCGCTTATCCTCTTTTTTATTGGGTTAGTGCCGTTTGGATTATTTTTCCGCTTTGATAAAGAGCATTTCTATAGTCTGTTTTTTTGTTTCGTGGATGGCTGGTTATGGACAGGACCTTGATGGGATCTGGAAAGGCACACTGACCCAGCAAGCCGGCGGATGTTTTCCCGTGTACTACATGGAGCTGCAGATAAACATCAATGCAGACAGTGTTCAGGGCGCTTCTTACCATTATTCCGATATTACCAACTACGTAAAGAAAAAATACAAGGGGCAGTGGAACAAGAAGCAGTCTATGCTCTCTTTGAGAGAAGGTCCTGTGCAAACCTTTAAGATACCGGCAGACTGCATCCCCTGTATCAAAAACTACAATTTGTGGTACAGTAAAACCGGAGACAAAGAAACACTCAGCGGACAGTGGAATGGTAAGGTGCAAAACACTGGTCTCGACTGTCAGCCAGGGCAGCTCGTGCTTACACGGGTGAAGGAATCTGCGTTCAAAGATATTCCAGAGGTAGAAGTAGACACCGGAACGATCCGCCTCGACTTTTACGACAATGGCGAAATTGATGACGATACGATATCGGTATTTGTCAACAAAAGGATGATCCTTTCGAACCGGCGTTTGAGTGCGCGCCCTGCCACCACGTTTATCAAGATTGACCTCGACAATACTTTCCAGGAAATAGAAATGGTTGCAGAGAACCTGGGAAGCATACCACCCAATACCGCGATGCTGATCATCACTGCCGGTGTAAAACGTTACCGGCTCTACCTCACCTCCACCGATAAAAAAGCAGCCATGGTGCGGTTTGTTTATGACAGCGAATTGAGCAATCGCAGACTTAAAAGTTTTTAAAAGACGGCGCTACAATCGGAGAACATAGTGGGATAACCGAGGTTGCCAGCGGACCATGCAGTCAACGATTCATCATTTCCATGAATAAAAACAGCTTTCATCGGATGGGACCTAGCTGTTAGTCCGCAAGGCCCGGAAGCATTATTTCGAAAGGACCCATGAAAATCAAGCTACGCACAAAGTAAAAGGTCGCTTAGCGATGCGTACGATCCCTTCGGGATCGAATAAATGCGTGCAAAGGTGTTCTATAAACATGTCATCCCTACGGGATGAATAACCTACCACACGATTTGCTCGGGACATACGTTTGATTAACGGCCAACAGCATAGCTCAGAGGTGAAATGAGTAACCGCTGTTCTTGAGAAGATGCTGAAGGCGTCAATTATTTATAGCACCCGCCAAGGGGCAAGCGTAGGACCAGAGGAGTCGCACAGAACAAAGATCAAATGTTCAATAGAGATATCATCCCTGCGGGATGAACAACCACACAATCTGGCTTGGACTATCTGGTCGAATCAACAAACTGCCAAACCCGATTGAAGTGTAGATGCTGAAGGCATCAAATATTTATAGAAAGAATTATGAAACAATGATTCGACCCCTTCGGGGTCGCACAAAACAAACCTTAAATGTTCAATAGAGATCTCATCCCTGCGCTATCTCATCGAATTAACAAACGGCCGAACCAGATTGAGGTGTAGATGCTGAAGGCATCAAATATTTGTAGCAAGAATCAGAAAGCAATAATTCGACCCCTTCGGGATCGCACAAAACAAACATCCTATAGATATATCATCCCTTCGGGATGAACATTATTGATATTCGCTGCGGTAGTGGGTGCATAATTTAAAAACGCGGCAATGGTATATAATAAAAACGGCCTACACGTGGCACAACCGCCTGCCTTGGCTTAGAATTTAAAATTCCAGGTTACCGAAGGAAGAATGGGGAATAGCGACACCTGCCTGCCATCAACAGTCAAGCTTCCATCGGCCGGGCTTCCCTGTTGATCGAAATAAACAAAGTACGGATTGAGGCGGCTGTACACATTATAGATGCTGAAGACCCAGGAGCTTTGCACCCGGCGGGCTTTTTTTGGTTTGGGTGTGTAGGTTGCAGACAGGTCAAGTCGGTGGTAAGGTGCCAGGCGGTACTGGTTTACTTTGCTGAATTCCTGCGTGGCTACCCCCTCTACAAAATAGAAACTTACCGGAAGTGAGGTGGCATTGCCCGTGCCGTATACGAACACAGAGCCTACTTTCCATTTTGTGGTCAGGTCGTAGGTGCCTACCAGTGAGAGGTCGTGGCGGCGGTCGTACTTTGCCGGAAACTTTTCGCCGCCATTCAACTGGGGAAACTGCCTCCAGGTCCACGACAAGGTATAACCTGCCCAGCCGGTGAATCGGCCTCGCACTTTATTAATGAACAGTTCGGTGCCGTAGCTCCATCCCTTTCCAAAAACAAAATGTGTTTCAGGATCGCCCGGCCCGGGGGTATATCCTTCCTCAAATTCTATCTGGTTGCGCATGGGTTTATAGTAAGCCTCGATAGATGTTTCGTATTGATTGTCTTTGAAATTTTTAAATAAGCCCGCTGCGTACTGCCAGCTTTTTTGGGGCTGCACCCGGAAGGAACTGGGGACCCACAAATCGGTAGGTAACGTGGAACCTGAGTTGCTCACGAGGTGAATGTACTGGAGGTTACGGGAAACAGAACCTTTGAAAGAAGTAGTGCCATTAAGCGCATAACGAAAGGTGAAGCGCGGTTCCAGTCCACCGTATGTTTTGATGTTTTGCAAACTGCTGTACGAAATGCTATCGAGCTTGTTGCCATCAACATCGAGTGCATACCGTGTGTAGGGACCAACCTGCGAAAACGAGCTCCAGCGAAGACCATAACTGACCTGTAGTTTGTCAGATACATCCCAGTCATCTTGCACATACAGCGCATTCTCAGAGGCAAATTTAATATCGGTATTCACGGGGGTGAAAGCGACTGAATCCTGTTTTCCGGAAACGATGTTTGGTACAAACTTGTGGTAGGTCGACTGCCCACCGAACTTAATTTTATGACCGGGCGCCGGGTAATAGTCGAAATCTATTTTGGTGGCTACGTCGCGAATACCGGAGGCAAGCGTAATCTGAAATTTGTTTTGCTCAGCAGAAAAGCTGAATTTATAATCGTTGTAAACGACAGTGGTGTTGGCAAACAGCTTTGGGTTGAATACGTGGTTCCAGCGCAGCGTTGCGGTGGAGTTGCCCCAGGGAATTGCTGCACTGAAGGAGCGTTTCTTGTTGGCAAAGGTGAAAACATCTCTCCCGAAATAACCACTGAGATAGAGCCGGTCCTTTTCGGAAAAACGATAATTAACCTTGGCGTTAAGGTCGTAAAAATAATAACCGGATCCTTTGAAGTCGCTTTTCTCTGATATGAAAGGCTTTGCTAAAACGTCTACGTAGGTTCTGCGGCAGGAAATGATGAAAGATGATTTGTCTTTTTTTAGCGGACCCTGTAATGACAGCCTCGAGGCGATAAGTCCGATGCCGCCCTCACCTATAAAATCGTTGCTGTTACCATCTTTCATGGCGATGTCTAACACCGACGAGAGGCGCCCACCGTACTGTGCAGGCATGCCGCCTTTGTACAACGCAACATTCTTTATGGCGTCTGCATTAAATATCGAAAAGAAACCAAAAAGGTGACCTGTGTTGTAAACAACTGCATCGTCCAAGATGATCAGGTTCTGATCGGGGCCGCCCCCGCGAACATAAAAGCCCGAGTTTCCTTCACCGGCATTGCGAACTCCCGGAAGCAGCTGGATGGTTTTCAAAATATCCACCTCACCCAGGAAAGCAGGTATGCCCTTGATCTGGGCGATGGATAAATCAATCTTTCCCATCTGCGCAGTTTTCACGTTGGCATCGCGTCGTCTGCTGTATACCAGTACCTCGCTCATGGCAGCAGCCTTGGATAGAAGCAACAAATCAGCAGTCTGGTTGCTGGTGAGGTTTACTGCAAAGGCACGTGCGAAGTACGATACATGCGATGTGGATATGGTATACTGTCCGGAATCGAGCGTAATGGAATAGTATCCGTACTGGTTGGTGATAACCGACCTCGCCGGATTTAACACAGACACGGTGGCACCGATGACGCTTTCACCTGAGGCGCTGTCGCGTACATAACCATTGATGGTGTATTTGATTTGCGACCATGATGACAAACCAGCCAGGAGCAAAAACGCAATAAGAACAGGCCGCATCAATTAAGGGTTTGGTTCTGGAAGTGCAGGCTGTCTTTGGTTTCGCCGCAGATAAGCATCCCGCCCTCGTATTTGGGATGGTGCAGGCCTAAATACGGATTGCGTATCTCGGCTTTGTTACTCAGCCACACACCATTTTTTTGGTCGCCCTCAAAAGCCATAGGGCACTCCTGCAGGTATATGGTAGCACCATCATATTTGACGGTGCGGAGGAGGTCGTAATAATTTTGGGAGAAGGTATGGAACGCCAGGCGTTTGGAAGTAATATCCGGCTGATTATTAATGGCAGAAAGTTCTTCAACCAGGCTGCCTGCATAGCTTACAGCGGTTTCATGTATCACAGTATCCTTTTTGAGCTCATCGAGATTGATAGATGCCAGGCTGCTTTTCAAGGCGCTTGTGTTTGATCGTATGGCAGCACTATCCCAGTTTACAAAAGCCTCGGTAAGCGCGTAATAGTCATTCATGGCGGCATTGAAGGATGTACTGAAACTATCGGTATGTTTGCTCACGCTGACAGGCTGCTGTTTCACCTCATCTCCATGCGGCTTGCTTTTTTTGGCGTAGAAAATAAAGTAAGTAATTACGCCCAGGAGGGCCAAGACCACCAACAACACGATCTTCTTCATGACACGAACTTTTAGCAAAGGTAACCAGTGCACCCTCCCATTTCATTCCGTTCAACACAATACGTTTAAAAGCCCGGAATAAAGGAAAGCTTTGGTAGCCAGCTTTAGCCGAAAGAGGAACGACAGTGGCGACGCTCCGTTCACCTGCAACACAATGGTCGGCAGGAGTGCTTCTGCGCGAGACACATTTAAAAGTGCTACCACGAAGAAATAGACCGCTGCGCGCGCCAGGGAGCGCGGCTTTTATGTGATTGATACTGCTAAATAATTACCCTCAGACGCCCTTGAATGATCGTGCTTCGGCACCCATAATATAACAAAATGCTACAAAGGGGCTCACCGCAGTGCTTTATCTTTGCCCGCTTTATACTAATTTATGCTGGCAGGTTTACAGAATGTGACTTTCGAATTTGGTGCGAGAACCATTGTGCGCAATGCCACCTGGCACATACATCCCAACGACCGTATTGGTTTGGTGGGCTACAACGGAACCGGTAAGTCTACACTTCTTAAAGTATTCGTAGGCGAATTGTCCCCTTCTGAAGGAACCGTTGAGCGTGGACGCAACACATCTATCGGCTACCTGCACCAGGACCTGCTCAGCTTCGACACCTCCGAATCCATTTTGCAAGTGGCACGTCATGCCTTCGACAAGGCAGTTGGTATAGAAAAAGAATTGCATATTATCACCGAGCAACTGGCGAAAAACGAAACCGAAGAATTACTCCACCTGTATAGCGACAAACTCCACGAATTTGAAGAAGCAGGCGGCTACAATATCGAACACCAGACAGAAGAAGTGCTCCAGGGACTCGGCTTCGCCAATGCCGAACTTCAGAAACCTTACCGGCAGTTCAGTGGAGGCTGGCGCATGCGCGTGCTCCTGGCAAAGATGATCCTGCAGCAGCCCGACCTGCTGCTGCTCGATGAACCTACCAACCACCTTGATCTTCCTTCTATCGAATGGCTCGAAAAATACCTGCAGCATTACAAAGGCGCGGTGGTGATGGTGAGCCACGATAAATACTTTTTAGACCGCATGGTTAAAAAAGTAGTGGAGTTGTACCAGAAAGAACTGCACATCTATAATGGCAACTACAGCTGGTACGAAACTGAGAAAGAACAAAGAGTAGAATTACAGCAAAGGGCTTTCGAAAATCAGCAGGACTATATCCGGCAGCAGGAAAAGTTTGTAGAACGTTTTAAGGCAAAAGCATCCAAAGCTGCTGCTGCACAGAGTATCGTAAAGCGACTCGACCGCCTGGACCGTATTGAAAATGTTGAAATTGAAAGACCCAACATACGCATCAATTTCAGTGTAGACAAAACACCAGGGCGTGTGTTGGTGGAACTAAAAAATGTTTCCAAAAGATTTAAAGACGTGGAGATCCTCAATGGAGCTTCCGCAGAAATTGACCGGGGTGATAAGATCGCCCTCATCGGCGCCAATGGAAAAGGTAAGTCGACCCTGTTGCGCATCATTGCAGGTGTAGAACCGCTCGAAGGTGAGCGTAAGTGGGGTCATAATGTAGACGAATCTTTTTATGCCCAGCACCAGCTGGAAGCCCTCAATATGAACCACACCATCCTTGATGAGATGAAGGAGGCTGGCGCCAAAAAAACAGAGCTGGAGCTTCGTTCCCTGCTTGGCTGTTTCCTGTTCAGCGGCGATGATGCCGACAAAAAGATCAAGGTATTGAGTGGTGGTGAGAAGGCACGCGTAGCGCTGGCGAAGACCATCACCAGCAAAGCCAACTTCCTGCTGCTCGATGAGCCTACAAACCACTTAGACATACACTCCAACGAATTACTCATTGATGCCCTCAACCGTTACCAGGGTTCGTTTGTGCTGGTGAGCCACGATCGATATTTTATTTCTAAAACAGCCAATAAGATCTGGGAGATCGTTGACGGCGAGATCAAAGAGTTTAAGGGAGGCTACGAAGAATGGGTTGCCTGGAAAGAGCGGGCTGCCGCTACCAAAGGCGAAGGACGCGGCGGTAAGAACGAACCAAAAGCTCCGAAAGCAACCACGCCAGCACCAGCAGCTGAAGTTGCTGTTCCAGTTAGTAATGCACCCATCAACAAGGAAGCTAAAAAAGACCTGCAAAAATACCAGCGCCTTTTTGGAGCCGCAGAGGCCAAAGTGGCAACGTTGAACCAGGAAAAGCTGGAATTGGAAGCCAAACTAGCCACGCCCGACACTTACGGCAATGCCGAAATATTCAAAAAAACCGAAGAAGCCTACAAGCAGGTGCAGCAGCAACTATCTCTTGCCAACCGGGAATACGAAGCAGCTTTTGAGAAGATCATGGAGCTGGAAAGTGAATAAATTATGCTTGGTATGAGAGTTGCATACCGCTATTCCCACTAATACACATTATCATGAACAACAAGTTTGTCAAAGCGATTAGTAATGTTTTTTGCGGATAAAATAATTTCTTTTTTCACAGACATTATTATATCTCCATCTGCTGAAATAAGATTGAAAATAACGCATCCAG
>JBGTIL010000715.1:0-3875 GCA_041745695.1 Chitinophagaceae bacterium
ACATAGAAAATTATAATGAAAGCTCGCCCAATATTTAAATATTAATGCGATTAATTTTGTAATACCCCCTAAAATTCGGACCATAGGTTAAGTTAAGATTTTACTTCTTAAATTCATTAAACCTATGAAACAATCCAGAAGAAAATTCAGTGCACAGTTCAAGGCAACTGTGTCATTGGAAGCTCTTAGAGAGCGGCAGACTTTAGCAGAACTTTCAGCACGATTTGAGGTGAGCCCCGTGGTAATCTCACGTTGGAAAAAGGAGTTACAGGAAAATATCTCCCTGGCTTTTGAAAAGGAGAAGGACCGTAAAGAAATTCAAGTGGATCCGGAGAAACTCTATGCCCAGATCGGGCAGCTTAAAGTAGAGAATGACTTCCTGCCTGCCGGCAGACAGGTTTAAAAAAAAGCTTAAAGAAAACCGGACTATGACAGAGCGACGCGCCCTTGTAAGCAACCGTTTTAAGGATATGAGCCTTCGCAGGCAATGTCGTGTGCTCACGGTAAATCGCAGTTCCCTCTACTACCGTCCTGTGGAGGAGAAGCCCGAGAACCTGAAGATCATGCGTCTGATGGACGAGCACGCCCTGAAACATCCTGGTGAAGGAGTAAAGTCGATGATCTTTATGCTTAGCCTCCATGGCTACCATGTAAATCCAAAACGCATTCGAAGGCTGCTTAGGAAAATGGGGCATCGCACTGTGTACCCCAGAAAATCCCTTAGCAAATTGGGCCTGGCCCAGTACATCCGGCCATACCTGTTACATAAACTGGCCATTGACTGTATATATTAATCTAAAACTCCCCCACATTTCAATTTAAAAGTATACCACTTATTACCAACTTGAATGTCCAAACAGAGACGTTCAGAAAAATGATAAGCATGTATACAAAACAGGAAATTATATTAAAAAGTCACCGTGAAGGTAAAAGTCAACGATCGATAAGCAAAGAGCTTGGAATCAGCAGAAAAACCGTAAGAAAGTATATCGCCCAATGTGAAGCTTGCTTACAGTCAGGAGAGCCTGCGCAAGAGGCCATCAGCAAGTACTTATCAGATCCCCCAACCTACCCTAAGGAGAGGCGTGGAAAACTAAAACTCACTGTAGAAGTTCAGCAGTCCATCGATGAGTTGCTCGCTGTTAATGAAGAGAAAAAGCTGCAGGGACTCCGAAAGCAACTGCTTAAAAAATGTGATATTTTAGACCTGCTACAAGAGCAAGGTATTAATATCGGCTACACCACCGTCTGCAATTACATAAGGGAAAAACAAGGGAAGGTAAACCCCAAAGAAGCTTATATACGTCAGGTCTACCCTCCCGCAGAGGCCTGTGAATTTGACTGGGGTGAAATCAAGCTCTATATAGGCGGGAAGCTGATTCGCTTACAACTGGCTGTTTTCACTGCATCCTACAGTAATTATCGCTTTGCCACTATTTATCAGCGTCAGGATACCCTTGCCTTTATGGAAGCTCACGTAGGTTTCTTTGAGCATCTGAAAGGCGTCTACAAAGAGATGGTATATGATAATATGCGGGTAGCGGTATCAAAGTTCATAGGACCGCATGAGAAAAAACCCACCCAGGCCCTGTTGCAATTACGTGGGCACTACCAGTTCAGTCACCGCTTTTGTAATAGCTACCGAGGTAATGAAAAGGGACATGTTGAACGCAGCGTTGAATATATCCGGCGTAAGAGCTTCGGTGTAAAATGCCACTTCACAGATTTGGAAGAGGCCACAGATTGGCTCCATAATAAAATAGATGTCCTGAACAATACCAGGCAAAAACTTACCGGAAAAACGGCCAATGAATTGCTTGATGATGAACGAGCCTCTCTGGTGGCGTTACCGGCAAGACTGCTTTGCTCGGAGCAGATCCAGCTTAGAGTAGATAAATACGCTACGGTAAGCTACAAAACCAACAGATACTCAGTCCCCGATGATTTGGTAGGCGCTTTTGTCCAAGCCAAAATCATGAGCCATGAGCTATGGTTTTACCATAATGATTGTAAAGTAGCCGCTCACAGGCGAAGTTACCACAAGCATGATTGGGTTATTAAAATCGATCACTACCTCAATACCTTTAAACGCAAGCCTGGAGCCTTGGCAGGGAGTATGGCTCTGGCAAGCTCTGGTTACTTAAAACAACTCTATGAAACCCATTTTATGGGGGATTCACGCAACTTTATCAACCTTCTGAGTTATTGTCAACAACATAGCATCACTGATGAAAAACTTGAACAAGCAGTAAAGCAGCTCACCGATAGCCCTGTAAAGGAACTTACAACGGAAAAGATAATAGCACTGCTGGGAAACAAGCAGGATCATTTTCAACTGCCTGTATGGACCCAAACCACCGCGATGGCTAAATCACAACTTCAACAATTATCAGCATTAATTAATTAAAAAGAACCCATGAATAAGACAATCAACGAACGTATCGTCAGCTACAGTAAAGAATTAAGACTTCCCGTATTTAGAAGAGACTTTATTGCTTTAGCAAAAGAAGCTGCCAGGGAACGCATGAATTATGAAGACTTCCTCTTACAGCTTATGGAACGGGAATATGAAGGACGGGTAGAGAACCGTAAAAAATCACATATCAGACAAGCCGACTTCCCTTCAAAAATGTATTTAAATGATTTAATCCGGGATCAATTACCTCCCAATGCTATGGAGAAGCTTCCCTTATTAGAACGACTCGATTTTATAGACTCCGGGCAAAATATAGTGCTGGCCGGGAACCCAGGTACGGGTAAAACACATATTGCCGTAGGACTTGGCCTGAAAGCGTGTCTGCAGGGCTATAAAGTATTATTTACCACTATACATAAACTATTAACACAAATACGGGAATCGCATTCTGGGCGCACCTTAAAAGTACTGGAAGCCAGGTTTGAAAAATACGATTTGGTAATCTGTGATGAATTTGGATACGTCTCTTTTGATAAGGAAGGATCCGAACTCCTATTTAACCATCTCTCCTTAAGAACCGGACGCAAATCAACTATAATCACAACGAATCTCGGTTTTGAGCGTTGGGAGGAGATCTTCGGAGATCCTGTACTAACGGCTGCTTTGGTAGACCGTCTAACCCATAAAGCGTACCTTATAAATATGAATGGAGAATCTTACCGATTAAAAGAAACCAAACAAATGATGAACAAATGAAAAATGAACAAATCAGCATCCGGGCACCGCCCAATCCCTGTTCCCCGGGGCTACCCCCGGGGAACAGGGATACCATTGTTAATTAATTAAAAATGGTATACTTTTAAAATGAAATAGTGGTATACTTTTCAGTTGAAATAAACAATTGACCGTGCCAATAAGGTCTGGTGCATTGATATCACCTACATCCCCATGGAAAAAGGGTTCATGTACTGTACAGCTATTATAGATGTCTTTAGCCGCAAGATTGTTGGCTGGGGGATATCCAATAGCCTGGAGACCAAATGGTGCCTGGAGGTGCTTGAAGAGGCCATCGCTACTCATGGCGCCCCTGATATGATCAACTCGGATCAGGGATCACAGTTCACCTCTGCGATGTGGACAGCTACCCTGGAGCAAAGGCAAATACAAATCTCTATGGACGGTAAAGGCAGGGCCATTGATAACCGGTGGATAGAGAGATTCTGGCGAACTCTTAAATACAATTATATTTATTTAAACCCGCCTGCCAATGGCATTGAACTCTATGAAGGTGTCAGGGATTATATCCAGTACTATAACCACGAAAAAATTCATCACACCCTGGAGCAAATTCCAGGGGAATGCTATCAGAAGTCAATGAAGAAATTAATGACTAATAACCCTATTTTTATAACTAAGAAAACCTCCTTAATGGTCTAAAGATTGGGGAATATTACATATC
>JBGTIL010000716.1:0-2890 GCA_041745695.1 Chitinophagaceae bacterium
ATAAGAATGCACAACTTCGGCAAATAGCAGTACACAGTTTCGGCAAATACGGATGCATGATCCTTTATTAATCATCCAGCTTTATGGCGCCAAAAAAAGGCCCAAAGAGTATGGATAAAAAAACAATAGGAGATTGGATCATGTACTACGAAGTTCAGAGATTACAGATTGAAGGACTTAGTCATTCAGCGATTGCTATTTTACTGGCAATGAATCGTCGCACGGTAGTCAAATATGCGGCTATGAGCGAAGCTGCGTATGAGGCATTCCTGATAAAGAAAGACACCCGTGCAAAACTTTTAAGTGCTTATGAGCCATTTGTCAAAGAGCGGCTCACTGCTCATCCGGCAGCCAGCGCAGCTCAGGTGCATGACTGGATAAAAGAGCATCACCCAACCTTCCCTAAAATCTCCTCCAGGACGGTATACAATTTTGTAATGGCTATCCGGCAGAAATATGGCATTACGCTTCAGGAGGCCAGCCGTGATTATTTTGTGGTAGAAGAGCTGCCGTATGGGTTGCAGGCGCAGGCCGATTTTGGCCAATACATCTTGCGTAATGCAGAAGAAAGACGCAAGAAGGTGCATTTTTTCGTGATGATGTTGTCGCGGTCCAGGATGAAGTTTGTTCGTTTCTCAGATGCACCCTTTACCACACGTACGGCTATTGATGCCCATGAAGAGGCTTTTAAGTTTTTCTGCGGTATACCAAGGGAAGTGGTGTACGACCAGGACAGGCTGTTGCTGGTAGATGAGAACTTAGGCGATTTGTTGCTTACGCGAGATTTTAAGGATTATGTTTTTGAACAGGAGTTCCGTCTTCACTTTTGCCGTAGATCAGATCCACAGAGCAAAGGCAAAGTGGAAAACGTGATAAAGTTCGTAAAAAATAACTTTCTGTACGGCAGGTCCTATTATGACATAGAAACACTACAGGCGCAGGTTATAGGCTGGCTGGGAAGAACAGGAAATGGGATGATGCATTCCACAATTCGAAAAGTGCCATTGGAAGAATGGGCCCTGGAGAAGGAACACTTACATCCATGGGTGTCGGTAAAAATACTACCTGTTTACATGATGCGCTATGTACGTGTGGATAATACCATCTCCTACCAGGGAAACTTTTACTCTCTTCCCCAAGGCACCTATAAAAAGGATGTCATGGTTATGATATGGTTAAAAGATAACGAGCTGCATATCCATGATGACCAAAGAAAGTTCCTGTGCCGCCACCAGGTTGCCCAAAGCAAGGGTAACAAAGTCATTAACACAGATCACAAGCGCGATAAGTCTAAAAAGTTGAAGGACCTGACTGCTGAGACGGCGGCACTGTTTAGCAATCCTGCTTTAGCTGCTGAGTATTTTGGATTAATCCGGGAGGTGAAAGGCCGGTATCTGCGAGACCAGGTGCAGGCTATTGGGGAGGCTATAGTGGGCTGCAGTAAAGAGCTGGTAAACCAGGTTCTGGAGAAATGTGTCCGGGAACGCTACTTAAGTGCAGTCACCTTTTCAGAATTATTAACGATGCACGAAGAGGAAGATAAGACCATGGCAGCCCCTACGGGAAAGATTATCCTGCTGGATCACACAAGCACCAGGAAGGCAGAAACAACACCTGATAAAAGCGATCTGAGTGGTTATGAACAAGCCTTTGGCAGAACCTGAATGTTGACATCTAAAATGTACCAATCGTAGATAGATTTAAATCAAAGTGCTTTTGGAGATGATGTTTTTTCTGTTGCTGCCGGGTAACGATACCACTGCTGCAAAAAACATCAACTCAAAAAGTACAAGCCCGCGGCAGCGATAACAGCTAAGCGCCCTTGATAATAACCAGCTTGTTTTGAATCAAAACTTTCCTTAAACAAACACATACAAATGAAAGACAAAAACAAAATTATTAATCATTGCAAGCAATTAAGATTATCTGCCATAGGTGAGCAGGTACAACAAATGGCCGATCAGGCTTCAGCAGGCGGTATCAGTTACCTAGAGTTTGCCGCAAACCTTTTGGAGGTGGAGATCAAACACCGTAACCAAAAAGACCTGGAGCGGAAAATGAGAAGAGCCAGATTGCCAGGAACCTATGACCTGCAGGGCTATGACGGTTCTTTAGTTGATGGCATGCCTTCCACAAGACTGGAGCAGCTAAAAGAACTTACCTGGCTGGATCAAAATTTTAACATGGTCATAATGGGTCCTAACGGTATCGGAAAAACTTTCCTTGCAGCAGGGTTATGTCATCACGCCATTGCAAACGGCTATAGGGCTTACTTCAGGCCAATGGATCAGATCATGATGATGTTAAGGACCAGAGACGCCTCCAGGTCAGCACAGGTGGATTACCGGCGTCTGGCATCAGCTCACCTAATTGTTATCGATGACATCATGACCATCAACATGGCCCGCAATGAGGCCAACATCTTTTTTCATTTTATCAATGCGCTGCATGAAAAAGTATCCTTTGTTATCACAACTAATAAATCACCTAAGGAATGGGTGGAAACAATCGGTGATGAAGTGATTACTACCGCCATACTCGACCGGTTGTTATATCACTGTGAAATCATCAAATTATCCGGGGAAAGCTTTCGTTTGAAAAACAGGAAAACTATCTTCAATAAAACTGCTTAAAACCTGTAATTTTATTTTTACATCATGCGTCCTTTGCTAAATACTTGTGCAAATACTTCCAAAAACACTGTGCACTCTTAATTGCCAAAAACTGTGCACTGTTAATTGCCGACTACAATTCCTAAATAAATTTCCAACTTCAGTGGAAAACGAATTGGTATGTTTACTTAAATATGTACTTCAAGTCATACTTAGCTGCTTGCTATATAAATGAAAAAAAAGGGCTTAAAGCAGCCCCTCATCCGCGAATGACAAGT
>JBGTIL010000717.1:0-6914 GCA_041745695.1 Chitinophagaceae bacterium
GGTAGATGCCACCCCAGGCATTGTATACCAAAATGATTTCGTTGGCAGCCGACGCCGGAAAAATAGTTTCTGTTTGCACCTTTTGCCTAGTTTCTGCATTGGGTTTTAAGTAACGCACCGCATCTGCCACTCCACCAAGCAAGAGAAGAATCGCAACAACAAACGCTACTTTTTTCTTTGTACTCATTTTGAATTGAATTGCTTGAGCACAGTATGGGCGAATTGTTCAAAATCTTTAGCTGAATAGTTTGGTTTGGGCGATAGGGGATACAGGGTCTGCCCTTCGCGTTCGATAAAAGCCGTTTGCATGCCCCCTTGCGCCGCGCCGCTAAGGTCCCAGCCATGCGCCGCTACCATCAGCATGTCGCTGGTTTCAACGCCTAACATCCTGGCTGCATACTGGTAGGTTTGTGGGGCGGGTTTGTACATTTTTACAGCATCTACACTAAGGGTCTGCTCAAAATATTTTGCAATGCCCGCACTGTTTAGCTGAGCCAATTGAGTTTGCATGGGCGAATTGGTGAGGGTTGCCAACCGATAGCCCGCCGCTTTGAGTAGGAGAAGTCCTTTCTCCACATCGGGGTACGCCTTAAGTTGCTTGATAACAACAAGAGCTTCCGTTTTGTCCGCCTCTTGAAGTGTTACGCCCAGGGATTGTGCAGCCATGTCTAGAGTAGCATTGGCAATGGCTGAAAAATCGTGGTACACACCAGTGGAATTGTCCACCAAAGAATACTGCAGCAACATGCCAAACCAAATACGAAACCCATCTTCCTTTCCAAGCAGCGCATTGATCTTGTTTTTCAAAGGCGTCATATCCATCATCGTTTCATTTACATCAAACAAAATGACCAGGGGCTTTTTGTGGTTGTGCGTTATGTGCGGTAGATTACTCTGCATGGCGGGTTTGGTTTGAGAGGATAGAAAGAAAAAAATAAAACAAAGAAGGGATGTGATTCGTTTCATTTTTTTAAAATGAGTTTCCGAAAACAAAAAATTGTATTTGAGCGCATGTTACTCGATTGCCTACTATTGACAACTTTCGTACGCCCTTTATTGTAAGTAATTGTTGCAGTCATGCGGTTCCAGATTCACGCCCTTTTTTTATTTTTTGATAGGTGGAATACGTTCCGTACAAAATCATGACACCAACAAATACATACACCCATACCGGAATATTTTTACCGGCGATGATCAGGTAGATATAAGCTGACACAAAACAAAGACCAGTGAGCAGCAACGGCACCACAAAGGGTTTTTTCTGCCGGATGTTCTTTATCGTCCAGCCAAGGCATAAAAAGAAAAAAGGAATAGCGCCTACGTAAATGCCACCGAAGATGTAAGGGTTAACGCCGTAGTTTTCGCCCAAACTTAGAAACCATTCTTTAAAAGTTTCCCACCACTGCATTAGCTCATTAGTTTAAAGGCAAACCGGAGGATTTTCTTTAATCCATCGGTGAGTCCTTCTTGTTTGTATTGCACAATTGCTTTCTGATTGATACGGGCTGCCACCGGGTAAGGATAAATTTTATTAAAAATGGAATTGATGGGCAACTTAGACGTGTTTGCCAGAATTAGCTCCTGTACCAGTTCGCCGGCGCCGGGTGCTACCATGGTGCCGCCCAAGATTTTCTCCTTGTGCAGAAAGCCACCCTGCGAAATAAAAAGTACCAATTTTCCGTAGCGGTGGTTATCGGTAATGGCACGGTCGTCCTCCTCAAAATCAGTCTCCAGTCGTCGGTAGCTTACCTGTTTTTTTTGGAGCTCTTTTTCCGGCAGACCAAAGGTGGCTACTTCCGGATCGGTAAAAGTTACCCACGACATGTGGTCGTTGTTCAGTTTCTTTTTCAGGGGTGAAAAGAAGTTGTTCAACAGCATCCGCGCCTGCTGTTCCGCCGCATGAGAGAATTGAAGAGAACCCGCCACATCGCCGCATACAAATACGTCTTTGTTGGTGGTGCGCAGGTAATCATTCACCACTATTTTTCCCTCTTTCACGTCCACGCCGGCTTGTTCCAATTGCAAATGTTCAGTGTTCAGTTCTCTGCCCACGGCTACAAATACCGCGTCGATGGCTAAGGTTTTGGTGCCGCCCTCCTTTAGTTTAATAATGGCTTCGCTGGGCGATGTGAATCCATCCACATCTGCATTCAAAATAACCTCGAGACCTTCCTTTTCTAATTGTTTTTGCAGAACAGTGGTCACGGCTTTGTCATCGTGCTCCAAAAGGGCGTTGCCGCGGTGTACCACCACTACTTTGCTACCCAGCCGGCTCATTGCCTGACCCAATTCAATGCCGATAGGTCCGCCGCCAACTACCAACAAACGCTTAGGCAAATCATCTAAATGAAAGATGCTTTGGTTGTCGTAATACCTGACCTTTTCAGCACCCGGCACTTTTAGTTTTCGTGGTCTGGAGCCTGTGGCAATAACGATTTTCTTTGCAGTGTACCGGCTGCCTTCAACCTCTATTTCATTCCGTCCGGTAAAAACCGCTTCGCCTAATGCCACATCCAATCCTTCCTTCCGAAAGTAGTCGGCATTCTCGTGTTCCCGGATGATACTTTGCTTGCCGTAGACATAGTCCGTAGCTTTTTTAATGTCGATAGTACCACTCACTTCCATTCCAAAATGAATGGCTTCTTTTGCCCGGTGCGCTACCCGTGCCACGTGTATTAGGGATTTGCTGGGCACACAACCATCATTCAAACAATCGCCGCCAATATTGTGGTCTGTTTTATCGATCAGCAGCACTTTAAACCCTGCCTTGTTCATGAATAAGCTCACACTTAACCCTCCCGAACCGGCGCCAATAACGATCATATCATACATCTTTTTTGCCATGCTTTCTATTTTATCCGTTGTTCACAAAGCCCGGGTAAAGCGTCATGCCGCCATCCACATAAATAGTAGTGCCGGTTACATAGTCGCTGCTGTCCGAAGCCAGCCAGACAGCCACTTCAGCCACGTCTTCCGGCTCTCCGATACGCTGGTAAGGGATCAGCCGTAAAAGTTCTTTTGCTTTTTCTTCATCCTGCCACACGTCTTTATTGATTTCCGTTTTAATAGCTCCCGGGGAAATGGCATTGACCCGAATCTTTTGCGGAGCTACTTCCAGCGCTAATGATTTCATGAGCATAGCTACTCCACCTTTTGATGCCGCGTAGTTAACATGACCCGCCCAGGGAATAATATCATGTACAGAAGAAACAAAAATGATATTGCCAACTGCTCTTTTATTGTCATTAGACGGGTTGCGCAGAAATGCTTTGGTTGCCTGGCGGGCACACAAAAAATAGCCGGTTAGGTTTACATCAATTACTTGTTGCCAGTCTTCCAGGCTCATCTCTGCCAGTTTGCTATCTTTTTGAATACCCGCATTACAAATCAAAATATCTATCGAGCGGTAAGTGTTGTACGTTTCTTTAAAAAGGTTTAGCACGTCGTCCTCCTTGCTTACATCGGCACCTACGGCAATCGCGTTGCCGCCATTTTTTTTTATACCCTCTACTATTTCATCGGCTTCTTTTTTGCCACTGCGGTAATTCACCACCACGTTGGCCCCCTGTTGTCCATAAGCAATGGCAATTCCTTTCCCAATTCCCGAGCTGCCGCCGGTCACTACTGCTGTTTTACCTGTCAGGATCTTGGTCATGGCTTAGTTTTTACTTTAAACATACCTTTCCCGGGTTTGTTGTAACAATCAGGCCACATCACTCTGTAACCATCTCGCGAATGACAAAACCTTACGAACCAATCGAAAATTACGGGATCATCGGAAACCTGAATACTCTTGCCCTGGTGTCCATTCGGGGCTCCATTGATTTTTTGTGTTTTCCGCAATTTGATTCCCCTTCCGTGTTTGCTGCTTTGCTTGATGTGGAGAAGGGTGGCTGTTTTGCCATTCACCCGCAGCTCAAGGATGTAACGCATAAACAATTGTACCTGCCAGAAACGGCGATCCTCATCACCCGTTTCTTTTCCGAGGAAGGCATGGCGGAAATTACAGACTTCATGCCCATTGTTACCGATGAGCAGCACTTTTCCATCATCAGAAAGGTAACCACCATTCGCGGTTCAGTGAACTATGTAATGGAATGTTGTCCGCGGTTTGACTATGGCAGAAAACAACACAGCGCCAAACTGGAAGGTAGCAATGTTACGTTTACCACTGATGAAGCGGCACTTAAGCTGCAAAGTGATTGTCAATTGGCATTGAATGAAAATGATATAAAAGCGAATTTCACCCTTCGGGAAGGTGAGACAGCTTGCTTTGTGCTCCAGAGCTTTGAAAATGCAGCGCATGAGGCGGCACAGTTGCCCAACTACCTACTCGATTGCTTCAAACAAACGAATCGTTTCTGGAAGAATTGGATCGCAAAATCGACCTACAAAGGGCGGTGGCGCGAGATGGTGCTTCGTTCCGCTATCACACTAAAATTGCTTTCGTCGAATCGCTTCGGCTCCGTGATCGCTGCGGCCACATTTGGTCTTCCCGAGGAAATTGGCGGCGAAAGAAACTGGGATTATCGCTATACCTGGGTACGTGACGCTGCCTTTATGATGTACTCATTTTTAAAATTGGGTTTTAAAGAAGAAGCTGCGGCTTTCATTGATTGGATCAAAGAACGGTGTATGCATTCCGACATTCAACTCATGTATACGATCGACGGAAAAACCAATATCACTGAAACTGAATTGCACCACTTGAGCGGGTATAAATCTTCAAAGCCTGTCCGCATTGGCAACGCAGCCTATCAACAATTGCAATTGGACATTTTTGGTGAGCTGATTGATACCATCTACCTCTATAACCTTTACGGTGGTGCTGTTACCTACGAACTGTGGCAAAAAATTGAGGCACTGGTAGAAAAGGTATGCCAACGATGGAAGGAGCCGGATCATGGCATTTGGGAAATCCGGAATGAGAAACAGGAATTTTTGCATTCGCGATTGCTTTGCTGGGTCGCCCTGGACCGGGCAATAAAAATTGCGCAGCAACGATCCTTTCCATATCCCCGATTACGGTGGGAGGAAGCGCGCAATGAAATCTTTCATAGCATCTACCAAAACTTTTGGAGTGAGGAGAAAGGCGCTTTTGTGCAGTATAAAAACAGTGAGCAAGTAGATGCCGCTGCGCTGTTAATGCCCCTGCTGCGTTTTATTTCGCCGCACGAAGAAAAATGGAAACGCACGTTGATTGCCATCGAAAAAGAATTGGTAACGGATGTGTTGGTATACCGTTACCACAATCATTTTAGCAATGTAGATGGGCTGAACGGAGAAGAAGGCACCTTCACGATGTGTTCGTTTTGGTATGTGGAGTGCCTCGCAAAAAGCGGTCAGGTTGAAAAAGCAACGGAATATTTTGAAAAGGTGTTGGGATATGCCAATCACCTGGGGTTATTTGCAGAGCAGATTGGTAAACGTGGCGAACACCTGGGCAATTTCCCGCAAGCATTTACGCATCTGGCTTTGATTACTGCTGCATTGCAACTGGATAAGAGCCTGGATGTAGAATAAACGCTGCAAAAAAGGTATAAAAAGTTACCTATTGAGAGAGCAACTTTAATAAGTAAGTTCTATTTGAACCAGTCTAAGAAATTGATTACCATTACGAGATCGTTTATAAAGTTCGAAATCTGTCAGCTTCATTTATCAAATGGAAGTATAAAGTAGATGACTTTGAAATCAGCAAACTGGATTCGAAGTTTGTATCTGACTATGACTTCTGGCTGCGAAGCGTTAGGAAGTGTGGGCACAACAGCTCGATCAAGTACATCGCCAACTTTAGAAAAATAGTCAACAAGTGTATCCGGAATGGTTGGCTGCAGAAGGATCTGTTTGCCGGTCTTAAAATGACCAAACGCGAAGTTGACCGATGCGCGCTGAAGGCAACCGGGCTCCAGGTAATAAGAAACAAGCGTTTTGATATAGAGAGGCTTGCCCTGGTGCGAGACATTTTGTGTTCTGCTGCTATACCAGTCTTGCCTGTGCAGATGTAAAGAAACTGAACCGCTCCGAAGTCAGCATTGGTGTTAATGGAGGCAAGTGGCTTTTTACCAGCCGGCAGAAAACAGAAACACTTTCCCGTATCCCGCTACTGCCAACGACGCTCGAGCTGATGGAGAAGTACAGGGACCATCCGCAATGTGTGGCGGATGGAAGATTGCTGCCAGTACTGAGCAACCAGAAGATGAACTCTTACCTGAAAGAGATTGCAGATCCCTGTGGGATCCGGAGGAACTTCACCTTCCACATTGCCCGTCACACATTTGCTACCACTGTAACCCTGAGCAACGGGGTACCTATTGAAACGGTCTCGAAACTTCTGGGACACAAAAACCTGAGAACCACTCAGCACTATGCAAAGATCCTGGACAAAAAAGTGAGCGATGATATGGGGGCACTGCGGGACAACTTAGAGCTGTTGGGATAAGTCGGGATAAGCCTGCCATGTCATCTTGAATAATCCTAAAAACACATACATGCAAGCAATTGCGATCCAACACCTTACCGTTTAACAGCTTTGCTTGCAAATGTTAGATTAGAATAGAAATCGCTGGTTTTAGTTTTAGTCGGGAAGATTTTACAATGTTCGAACCTGTTTATTCAAAATGTAAAGATAATATCGGACTCTTGAAATGTTCAACGAACTATTCTATCAGAAATGTTTTGAAGGTTGGTAACATCAGGCTTTATAAATCCACCTAAGGGATAATCTAAATCTTTAATAACCTGCACCGTTAAAACAACCATGAATACATAAGTAAGCGGAACGAGGTAATGCCTCTTTTAGTAAAAACCATTTGTGAAGCCGACCAAACATCCTATCAGCAGAGAAGCAATGGTGATCAGGAACATGATAATAAATGGCGTACGTTCCGAAAGCGCATAAAAATTATTAGTATATA
>JBGTIL010000718.1:0-2083 GCA_041745695.1 Chitinophagaceae bacterium
GCTTCTTTGTCATGTACACTGTATTTCCTTTGGTCACTATCCTGCTGGCAAAAGGACTTGGCTTTGTGCAGTCTATTCATTTGCACACGCAAAGAGACCGGATCATCCCTTACATCGCCTGCGGCCTGTACTATTTTTGGATGTGGTATGTATTGAGAAACCAGCCGCAGTTTCCGCAGGAACTGGTAATGCTGAGCCTTTCTATCTTTATAGCCTCCAGCCTGGGCCTGATGCTGAATAGTTACTTAAAGATCAGCATGCATGGCATTTCTCTGGGTGTGATGGTCGCCTTCGTCTGTATTGTTGCCTTCCTCGCCAGTATCAACTTTGGTGCTTACATTTCGATCGCCCTGCTTGTTGCTGGGTTAGTTTCTACTGCCCGGTTGATTAATTCCGATCATCATCCGGTAGAAGTATATGCTGGTCTGGCCGCAGGAATCCTGGGAGGGCTGGCAGCTTACTATTTCGTCTATTAAATATGCAGATCCCGATAGGTGGGTGCTGTTGCTCTTGTTAAGATCAAAATAGGTGCGCCCGGCCAGTTGAACTCACTAAATACGCACCCGGGTTAATGAAAACAAAAAAGCCCATCCATTGTATGGAGGGCTTACTTCAAATTCATTAATAGTTCAGCTCAGCCGTTCAATATTTTAGACCCGTGCAGGTAGCTATTTGTGGGATGATAGATAAAGAGTGTAGTGCCATTCTTAATTAAACGGATGATCTTCTCCACTTCAGCCTGAGGCACAGCCGGGCAGCCAAAAGACCTGCCCATATAGGAGGAACCTTTCCGATGTTCGCCAATGTATTCAGCGCCATGAAGAACTACAGCGCGGCTTTCTGCATTATTGTTGATTCCTTTCTCTCTTCCGTCAAGCTTCAAAGACAAACCGTGTTTGCCGAAATAAGTGCCTTTGGTTACGTAAAAACCAAGGCTGCTTTGAAGTGACTCATGTGTGTTCGAAAAACTTGCAGCCATGTCTAAACCTGTGTTCTTGCCGTGTGCTACATACGTATTCAACAGCACTTCGCGGTGGGCTACATCTATAATATACATGCGCTTTTTGCGGGAAGTCTGGCTAAAATCAACCACCGTTAAGATATCACTATTGCTAAGCGCTCCTGTATTGCGCAGGAATTCATACCCTTTGTAAGCGTACTTCATCGCTTCGAAAGACAAACCCAGGCTGCTGAGGTCTAGCTCATTATACAATGATGTAGCCAAAGCCTCCGCGCTTTCGCTTAAACCTGATAGCTCTGGATTAAAAGCAGCGCTAACCGATTCCAAGGGTGCGCGGAAATCAGCTGTTTTGCTACCCGCCTGAACAGCAGGAGACAGTGCTAACGATAAGGTAAAAGCAGCAGATAAAACAAGGGGAAAGATAGCTTTACTCACGATTTTATTGCGGTTTGGTGGAGGTAAATCGAACGTCGGGTATGTGAAAATATTGTGCCGAAACAGGTAAAGCAAGCTTTGATAACTTAACTTTAAGTATTTGGTTATAAACCCTCTAAATGATTCGTAATCATCCTAGTAACATTGCTTTTTTAAACTCAAACAGCAATGAGGGCTTACACTGCTTTTAATCGACTCCTGATTTAAAGCTTTCAGCGAACGAGACTGCAAAGTACTACATCAGGTTTTAAATCAAAAGGATTGTCAGGATTAAAAGGAAGTTTTGTGATCTCAAGGCTGAAAAGGTCTGCATATTTATCATTTTCAAGTCGTCAATGCATGCTTTTAAGACCATACTTTCTGATCCTGAAAGATTTAATCACAGCTACACCTCCAGGACGGTTTTAAACGCTCGACTGCGAGAATCAGCTAAATTCGCCTTGGGTGGCATGGAATTTACTGCCAATGAAGTTTCCTAATTTTCAATCAAACAAATAATAATGGCAGATCTCGACGTACAAAAGAAGAAAAGTTCACCTCTACCGTGGATACTTTTAATTTTAGCTATACTGGCTGTATTGGCATTTTTCTTATTAAACCGCGATCCTGAGGTAGCAGATGATACCATTACGCCCGCGCTTTACGACTCAACCAACCGAACCGGCGCTGACTCTTTACCGAGATAAA
>JBGTIL010000719.1:0-3391 GCA_041745695.1 Chitinophagaceae bacterium
GTCTCTCACCCCGTTAAAATCTTTACCTCTTCATGAAATTTCAGGCTTTGGTATCCTTCCAAGAGTTTCCGTTGTAAGGGTATTCAGCGGCTTCCTTTTTACTTTCTTTTTGAATTTTACTCCTCTCCTTATAGTTCTGCCGATAGTTATTTTTGCGGCATGCTTCATAAATTTAGACCGTTCGGGCTTGGGCTTTTTCGGATTGAGTGAGTTAAAAATCTCCCACGGCATCGGTTGCTAGGATTTAAATTATTCCTTCAGAATATCTCTTAGGGAGTGGTGTTGCGCCGTTCATGAAAGAGGTTGAAAAGTGCTGTCGTTTTAGCTATTTTTCTAATTACACTTGAACAATACCGGCCCTTTGCACAGTGCAAAATCGACTTTTCATGTCTGTTTTTCCCTTCCCGTAACGACTTCGGAGTGAAGGGCAAGAGGCAAACGTGATACGTTTGGATATCTTGCCGATCAGCGCTCCAGGCTGCCTAATGCCTCAGGACGTATCAACATCATTTGGATTCTGTATCTCGCACCGAAAGTAGGGTGGTACCCAAGCTACCCCAACACCTGTTCATTCTCTAAACAGGTTCAAAACGCCCTGCGAGCCTACATTTCACTTCTATTTACAAACCCAGAAAAACGTGAATTTTGAGCATTGCAGCCAGCGCGAAGACAAGTGAGAGAGCAAGGATTTTTGAATCTGTTTTGAGTAGTCCCGGGATGAGTGAGACATGCAAAATTGTGCTCACCCCAAGCCGTTAAACGATTCTTTTATTGAGCCGTTTGATCGAGCATGGAACAAATAATTTAGATGGTGAAACAAAGGACGAGATCCTTTCTGTTTTGCCTGCAGAAACCCTAAGTGAGCTGAATGCACTGGCAGAAGAAATGCTTCACAAAAGTGGGCTCGTTGACTTTTACCAGCGGCTCAAACTTCTCTAGAAGCATGTCAAGTAGATCAATGCTAAGCCGGCCTTGGAATAAGCTTTTTTTGTTTTAGAAGATTAACTAAAGAGTGAGTTTTTGGAGCCATGGAAGACAAGGATAAGATAGAAACGGGTACAGATAAAAGAGAAAAGGCTACAATAGTCCCTCATCTGCAAATGAATAGTAATCATCAATGGTAATGATCGGGTGGATCACCTACATCCCCATGAAGCATGGCTTTATGTACCTGAAGATCAGTATATTTTGAGACAGTGATAAAATACGGAATTGCAGGTAATAGGAAATCAAACAAGAGAGTGCACTAAGTAATTTCTAGTCGTTAGGTATTCCTGTTACCGTAAATCCTTTTCCCGATCTCTATTATACCTTGTTTCAACGAAGCACAACTTTGCCTGATCAATTCAAAGAAACTTAAATTTTGATTCTACATGATCAGGTTGTGCACTTTTCTATCCTTATTTATTTTTTATGTCTCACCTAGTTTCGCAACTAACGGCAATCCTGGAACCATTAAGGGCGTGGTAACGACAAGTGACAATTTACCAGCCGGTGCAGCTACAGTTCGCTTAAAAGGGGCAAAAAAGACAGTGTTAACCAGTGGTGAAGGGAATTTTATGCTGGAAGATGTACCGCCTGGTAGTTATATCCTTCAAGTATCGTTTGTAGGTTATGAGACAGTGGAGCAGACGGTTACAGTTAATGCAGATTCCATAACAGATGTTTCGATACAGTTATTCGTTTCAAAAAAACAACTGGAAGAGGTAATCATCTCTGCCGGCAGAAATCGCGAAACTATTGATGATGTACCTTCTTCAGTGGCGATCATCGGGGCAAAGGTTCTTGAGCAGAATATGAATGTCACTACCAACCTGGGTGACATTTTGGAAAACCGTATAGCAGGTCTGGCACCAAGCACTGGACTGAGCAGCAATTTCGGCCAAACGCTTCGTGGGAGAAGCTTACTTATAATGGTAGACGGGGTTCCGCAGTCAACACCGCTTCGCAACGGCGCTATGGATATTCGTGCCTTGGACCCCGCGGTTATTGAGCGCATTGAAGTTGTAAAAGGCGCGACTGCTATTTATGGCAATGGTGCAGCAGGTGGCCTTATCAATTATTTTACGCGCAATCCAAGAACCAGCAAATTGCTCAATAGCCAAACTTCAGTTGGACTTACAGGTTCCCTAGTTAAAGCGTCCAACAGTGCCGGCGGACGAATTAACCAGTTATTCTATGGTAATAAAGGGAAATTTAGTTATGTCTTAAGCGGCGTGTATGAGCAAACTGGCGAACAGAAAGACGCGGATGGAGATGTCATGCCCCCTGTGTATGGTTTAGGCGAAACCGACTCCTATAACGCTTTTGCTAAGGCGAGTTACGATTTAAAAACTAATCATAAGGTTCAGCTCACTTATAATTTTTTCAGCAGTCGACAGTCAACTAATTATCTTACCCTAAATGGCAATTACAAAACTGGAATAAAAGCAACTGCCAAACTGGGGCAGGCCAAGGGTGTGCCCCAGGGCGTTCGAGGCAATCATAATCTGAGTCTCCAGTTCTCCGGTCAAACAAGCATAGCCAATACTCGTTATGACGCTGATGTATATTTTCAAAGTGTTGACAATATCTTTTTCTTTTCTGAAGTGTTTGTGGATGGTGGGGTTTCCCGGATTCTATCGAAAAAGAACGGAGCTCGTTTCGTATTGAACACACCGGTCGCACTGAATCACATTAATGCCAATTTTACCTACGGAATAGATGCGCAAAGAGACGTTACATCTCAGCCTCTTGTTGACGGACGGGTTTGGGTGCCCAAAATGGATTTGTTCAATTTGGCTCCTTTTGTTCAAACAAAAGTTACGCTATTTGATAAGCTAGTATTGAAAGGCGGTGTTCGGTACGAGAAGGCATACATCGGTGTGGAAAATTACGCTACCCTTCCTACAAAAAATACAACCACTGGTGTTGTTACCCCATCGATGAGCGTAACGGGTGGTGGCTTAAAATACAATACGCTTGTATCTAATATTGGACTTCGTTACAATCGCTTCCACTATTTTTCCCCTTACATAAGTTTTTCACAAGGCTTCAGTGTTTCTGATATCGGATTGGTCTTACGTTCTGCCAGGGTGAATGACATTGCCAAGATCAACACGGAAGCGGTAATCGTTAATAACTACGAAGTGGGATTCGTAAGCACGATTCGAAATTTTCGTTTTGAAGCTAGCGGTTATATCAGCAAGTCAAGTCTGGGAGCCAATAGTGTTTTTCAGAATGGCGTTTTTGAAGTGGTTAGAACTCCCGAACGCATTTATGGATTTGAACTTGCTGCTGATATGCAAGTGACCAGGAACCTGCAAACAGGATTTGCCTACACTTATGTTGAAGGCAGACTTGATGCTGATAATGATGGTGAGTTTTATGGTAAAGGTGATGATTACCTGCC
>JBGTIL010000720.1:0-3310 GCA_041745695.1 Chitinophagaceae bacterium
TGCCTCCGCTGGAAATGATGAGCGGAATAAAGGTTGCCAGGATAACCACCTTTGCGATCTCGTCTTCAAATTGACGCATGGCAGAAATCGTAGCCAGCTCGCCTAAAAACAGCACAATAAGCCAAACAACTCTTTTCTTAAAAAGCGATAGCAGGTTTATCTCGAGGTAGGGCTGCTCCAGGGCCGCTGTACCACCGATCTTTTGCATGTCTTCACTGAACTCCTCGTTTGCCACCCACAGCACATCGTCAATGGTTACAATACCCAAGAGTTTATTACCGCTGCTGACCACGGGCAGCGCCACCCGGTTGTTCATCTTGAACGCTTCGTTTGCCAACTCCTGGTCGTCGAAGGCGCCCAGTGATATCACCCTTTCATCCATCAATTCACTAACCAGCTTCCCGGGAGCTGCCAGTATGAATTCTCTTATTCGGATATCGTCCAGTAATTCACCTTTATCATTGATCACATAGATCACATCAATCATTTCGGTGTTCTTACCTACCCGGCGGATGGTATCAAGTACTTCTGCGACGGTATTGTTTTCATACACGTACACGTAGTCGGGTGTCATTAACCTTCCTACGCTGTTTTCCGGATAACCTAAGAGTGAAAGAGTGATCTTTCTTTCTTCCGGATCAAGCAGTTTGATCAACTCACGCACTACATTACTGGGAAGTTCTTCTAAAAAAGAAGTACGGTCGTCGGCAGGTAGTTCGTTTAATAGTTCAGCCGTTTTACCGGGGGGTAGGGTTCGGATAATACTTTGTTGAGTAGGGGATTCCAGGATCTTAAAAACGCCAGCAGCACGATGAATGGCCATGCCCGCAATGATCTTGCTCTCTTGGTCTTCGTACGTATAAATCAGATCGGCAATGTCGCTGATGTTCTGGTCGTCGAGGAACTCACGAATCTCCGTGTTGTCGCCGGTTTCCAGCAGGTGTTCAAATTCCATTTGCAGTTGCTCCAATGCCATGCTTCAAATTTAGGGTAAGGTTCAGGATAAGTCTTTGTGCGGATGACAAGATAATTTTAAATCTTTGGTAAGTGAAACAAACCAATTACCTGCATCCTGCTTTGTTTACTGCTCCTACAAAGAATATGGGCGAGGGAGTGTACACGAGGGAAGCCCTGACTGCAGGAACACTCATCGAAACGGCACCGGTCATTGTGATGTCGGCAACCGAGCGGCTGCTGCTCGATAAAACCCTGCTGCACGATTACATCTTTGTGTGGGGCGATGACGAAAAAAGCTGCGCCCTTGCCCTTGGTTATATTTCTTTATACAATCATTCCTATGCTTCCAACTGTGAATATGAAATGGATTTCAAACGCAGGCTTATGTCAGTAAAAACAGTCAGGGATATAAAGCGGGGAAGCGAGTTGTTTTTCAACTATAACGGCGACTGGAATAACGACAAAAAGGTGTGGTTCGAAACTGCTGTAACTGTGTAAGTTCGAAGCAGGCTTGCTTGCACTTCACAAAAAACATCGTTGTTTGCCCTGATGTGGAACTTGTGATTTGCGCCCTGAGTAACCCTCCTTGTCTACTTAAGCAAGCCTTTGATCTCCTGCAATTTTAGCAATGCCTCTACCGGTGTAAGCCTGTTGATGTCAAGACCTTCCAGCCGTTTACGGATATCGTGGAAAGTTTCACTGTGGGCATCAAAGATGCTGAGCTGCAGTTTGGGCGTACCCAGGCTTTTAAGGCTGTTGATGGTCCCACCGTCCACTGCTTTGGCTTCCAGATTCACCAATATTTCTTTTGCCCGCTGCAACAGTTCGGGCGGCATGCCTGCCATCCGCGCTACATGAATACCGAAGCTATGTGTGCTTCCACCAGGCGCCAGCTTGCGCAGGAAGATGATCTTATTGCCGATTTCCTTATTGGTAACGTGGTAGTTTTTTACACGGGAGAGTTTATTCTCCAGCTCATTTAATTCATGGTAGTGCGTGGCAAAGAACGTTTTTGGCTGACAGGAAGACTGATGCAGGTACTCAGCAATACTCCACGCAATAGAGATACCATCGTAGGTAGAAGTGCCGCGGCCGATCTCATCCAACAGAATGAGGCTTCGTTCACTCATGTTGTTCAGGATAGAAGCGGTTTCATTCATTTCTACCATGAACGTTGACTCGCCGGCACTAAGATTGTCGGAAGCACCAACACGGGTAAAGATTTTATCCGTCAATGGGATAGAAGCCTCTGAAGCAGGAACAAAGCTTCCCATGTGAGCCATGAGTGTTATCAGTGCCGTTTGACGAAGCAAGGCAGACTTACCGCTCATGTTTGGCCCGGTAAGTATGATGATCTGTTGCTCACCTCGGTTTAACACCAGATCATTGGTGATATAACTTTCGGTTGCAGGCAGCGAACGTTCTATCACGGGATGCCGGCCACCTGTTATATTTAGTTCGTCGCCTGCGTGCAGCAGCGGCTTTTTGTAATTATTGCTCAAAGCATTTTGGGCAAAACAGCAAAGACAATCCAGTGCAGCAACAATTTGAGCATCGCTTTGAATGCAGGAAATAAAGTCGTTCAGTTCGTTCACCAATGCTTCAAACAAACTTAATTCTATAGCAAGCATCTTTTCTTCAGCACCCGTTATTTTCTCTTCGTACTCTTTTAATTCCGGCGTTATATAACGTTCACAATTAGCCAGCGTTTGTTTTCTCATCCACTGAGCAGGTACTTTGGGCTTCTGCAGGTTGGTTACTTCAAGGTAGTAGCCAAAAACGTTGTTGAACCCGATCTTCAAAGATGAGATACCGGTTGCTGCTATCTCCCTTTGCTGCACCTGTAGCAGGTATTCCTTACCGTTATGAGCAATGCTTCGCAGCACATCAAGTTCTTCGCTCACCTGCGGGTTGATAAAATTTCCTTTAAGGGCTACAGCAGGCGGGTTGTCAGCGATATTTGCCGAAATCTTTTCTGAGATATAGTGGCAGGGATTCAACGCGTCAGAGATGCGTTTCAGGTAAGAATTTTCGCTTGAAGCACATAATGCTTTGATCACCTCAATCTGTTTCAGTGCGCGTGCCAGTTGAAGTACTTCCCGTGGGTTGATTTTTTTTAGCGGTACCTTGGAAACGAGGCGTTCGAGGTCGCCGCATTGGCGCATTGCCTGCACCAGTTTGTTTCTTCTGTCTGTTTGTAAAATGAGGTGTTCCACCACATCCAGGCGTTCACAGATGGGAGTGATATCTTTTAGGGGAAACACGATCCAGCGTTTCAAAAGCCTGGCACCCATAGGTGTGGTGGTATGGTCGAGGATTTTTAAAAGGGTGGCGCCTCCTTCCGATGCGCTGT
>JBGTIL010000721.1:0-3371 GCA_041745695.1 Chitinophagaceae bacterium
ACGTTGCGGCCCTGCTTTTTTGCTTCTTCCTGCGTCAGGGTTTTGTGTTCAAATAAATGTTGTAAGATCTTTTTCATACGTTCAATTGTGAAACCTACAAGATCAGGCAGCTAACCAGTTACGTAAAATTGTTTCCCCGTCTGGAGTTAACACACTCTCCGGGTGAAACTGTACTCCCTGCACGTCGAAGGTTTTATGTTGCAGCCCCATGATATATCCATTAGCGTCTTCCGCAGTTATGTCCAGGCATTCGGGAAAGCCCTCTTTTTCTACAATCCAGCTGTGATATCGTCCTACAAGCAGCTTGCGGGGCATGCCCCGGAACAAACGGGAGCCCGGCATAGAATTTCCTGAATCGCTGCCTCCCAGTGCAGGACCTTGCTCAATGTCAGTGGCCACTCCATGAAATACGGTAGACAAATTCCGGAGCTGACCACCGAAGGCTTCGCCGATAGCCTGGTGTCCCAAACAAACACCGAGGATGGATTTAGTGGCGGCATATTCCTTAATGAGAGGAATCAGTAGGCCCGCTTCAGAGGGAATGCCCGGACCCGGTGACAGGATGATCTTGTCGTAGCTGCCGATTTCCTTCATTGTTATTTCGTCGTTCCGAAACACGTCGATTGTGCCTGTACTGATTTTTCGAACCAGGTGCACCAGATTGTACGTGAACGAATCGTAATTATCAAAAACCAAAATGCGCATAAACAATTTTTATATGTACTTGCGTCGCAATGCAGATTGTTCGTGGCGAAAGACAAACACTGCAGCTTATCAGCTTATTTGTTCTGCCATTTGAACGGCGTTTTTTAAAGCATTTAATTTATTAGCTACCTCCTGCAATTCACTTTCAGGATTACTCGCAGCCACTACACCGGCACCCGCCTGGTAAAACAGCCTGTTTTGCCGGCTCAGGAAACTTCGGATCATTATGGCGCTGTTGCAGGATCCGTTAAAACCGACAAAGCCGATGGTGCCGCCATAAAAACTGCGTGCAGTAGGCTCCAGTTCATTTATAAGTTGCAGGGCTTTGTATTTGGGTGCACCACTTAGTGTACCTGCAGGGAAGGTTTTAAAGATGATCTCAAAAGGATTCGTTCCTGGTGCTACGGCGCCACTGACCTCACTAACCAGATGAATCACGTGCGAATAGTATTGTATTTGCCGGTAGCTGCCCACCACAACATCGGTACATACCCTGCTGAGGTCGTTGCGCGCGAGGTCTACCAACATCACATGTTCTGCATTTTCCTTGGGATCGAGGAGCAGCTCCTCCGCCCGAAGCTTGTCTTCCACATCGTCGCCGGTTCGGCGAAAAGTGCCCGCTATCGGGTGTACAATGGCCTCGTTATCGCGGATAATGAGTTGTGCCTCGGGTGAAGAACCCATTATTTTATAGTCGCCATAGTCGAAAAAGAAGAGATAAGGAGATGGATTGATATGCCGGAGGGCGCGGTATACATTAAACTCGTCACCGGTAAAGCCCTGTTCGAACCTGCGGCTCAGTACGATCTGGAACACGTCTCCACGCAAACAGGCAGCAATCCCCTGTTTCACCATGTTTATGTAAGCCGCATCCTGAAGGTTGGAAGATTCGTTGCCTACTGCAGCAAATGGATAGCTGGGTACATCCCTGTTGCGGATGAGGGATACTATCATGGTGCCCTCGCTGCGCACACCGTCTATTTCATTCTCCAGCAGCATCAGCTCATCGCGGTGATGGTTAACCGCAATTACATACTGGTAGAGCCGGTAGCGTGCCAGGGGAATCCGATTGTCAACTCCATCATCGCTGGCGGGTTCCTCCTTTGGAGCAAGTTTTTCCACCAAAGGGATAACATCAAATGTAAAGTACCCATACAATCCCTGGGCAAAAGAAGCAGCCTTTGCGTTATCAGTCGTCAGTTCGAACCGCTGCATAAACTGCCACAGCAACGCCGGGATATCCTGACCCGGTGCAAGAGCCAGTTTCTCAACAGGCTCATTCGGAAGCTTGGTCTCCACCGTATGGGCATCCGTAATCTCAATTCCACCTATGGCATTGACGCAGATAAACGAGTAGCTATTGTCTGTAGCATGGCTGTCAGTGCTTTCCAACAGGATGGTGTCCCGGAACCTGTCGCGCAGCCGCAGATAGATGCTCACCGGTGTGTATACATCAGCCAGCATTTTCTTTACGGTAGTATGGATGTGTATCTTCCTCATTACAATGACTTACTTTTTATTGTTCGCTTTCCCTTCAAATTGAACTCACCGGGAGAGGTAATAAAAACAAAAAAACCCCGGTAATGGGGCTTCTGAACATATTGATAATAGGCAATAGCTTACAGATCCCCAAAAAGATTAGTATGCCACCACCACTGAATATTTGCCAACTTTTTCATTCCGGTGCAAATATCAATCAGGAGAAGCAATCAGACAAAATTTTTTTATCTGTTGGTATGGCCTACTGCGCATGGCATAATTCATGAAGCAGAAGCCCGAAACAGACATCATGAAGATTCAACACGAGGAAAAAGAAGGAAACGGAAGGCATTTCATTTTGGGAGACAACGGCAAAACAGTCGCTGAGATCACGTATACGAGCAGGACAAAGGAAACCCTTGTTGTAGATCACACCCGGGTTGATGAAGATTTGCAGGGACAGCAGATAGGATTGCAACTGGTAAAAGCGGTTGTAGAGCGGGCGCGGGCAGAAGGCAAAAAGATTGTTCCCCAATGCCCGTTCGTACGATCGGTGATCAATAAAACACCTGACTTCATGGATGTGCTGGCTTGACAGATTGATCCAAATTTTTTCCGCAGCACATCTTGGGTAATTAAGCCAAAACCTGTTCGGGAGGTTGCCTGGCTGATGAAATTAATTCGCACTTAAAATACATTTCGAACTGTTGTGCTTATTGAATGTCTATTTTAGATATATGAAAGCCTTGCTATTTTCTGCCGCTATGATTTTTGCAACCCTGGTGACTGCACAGTCCGACAAAAGCTTTTTGCTTAAACCCGACCGCGTGTTTGACGGTGAGAACATGCATGTAAATTGGGTGGTGCTCGTAACCGGTACAAAAATCGAAAGAGCGGGACCCCTGACATTTGTCTTGCCCCAGGGCACACAAGTCATAGAGCTGAAAGGCACTACCCTACTGCCAGGTCTCATTGAGGGGCATGCGCACTTATTTCTGCATCCTTATAACGAGGTGCCCTGGAACGACCAGGTGCTATCGGAAAGCCGCGCGGACCGAACAGCCCGCGCAGTAAATCATGCCAGGGCTACACTTCTTGCAGGTTTTACAACTGTACGCGACCTCGGTACCGAGGGTGCCGGGTATGACGTTGTCGGTTTGTAAGCTGCTCTTGCACAAGGAATTATT
>JBGTIL010000722.1:0-2143 GCA_041745695.1 Chitinophagaceae bacterium
GCCTTTGTTTTTTCTTCCGGCATCCAATACTTTTTTCAGCAGACTGCCCTTCATATCTACTTCGCGAATGCCGCCACCAAAAGGTAATGCACGAATAATATCATACTGCGTTACCGGTAATTGCAGCACATCATCTACACGAATAGAGCCGGAATTAAATAGGGCAACATCTGCGGATGGCGCGGCCGCTTCCATAGCCGAAACAATAAGTCTGCTGAGGTTTGTACTTCGTTGTCTTATTTCTGTTTCCCTTCCTTCCAGAGGCTCGCCGGTACTGAGGACTGCTTGTCGTGCATCAAAACCAAGCTTGCCAAAATTATTGTCAGCAATACCATTCCATTTTTGAACAACTACATTAGTAACGCTGTCTAATGCTATGCTTTCATTTAGATAAACCAATTCGGGCTTTACTTTTACTTTGTCTCTTTTTTTATTGATCTGCATTTTTACCACGTATGCCGACCGTGCATTGGCATGTGCTTTTGTAATGAAAACCTTTCCTTCTTTTTCAAATTGCTGATCGTGTTCATGTCCTCCGAGGATCAACGCAAGTTCAGGAACTTCTTTTGCTAATTGCACATCTTCGTAAACAGACTGGTGTGTAAGAGCTATCATTGCATCAACCGAATCTTTTAATAAATTGTATAAGTTCTTTGCTTCGGTCAACGCATCGGTGTACTGCACATACGCCGCCCTGTTTGCGGGCAGTGTTAAGCCAATGATGCCAATTCGGGCTGTTGTGCCGTCGCTGTCGGCGAGTTTTAGAATATGGTATTTAGGAAAAGAACTATTGAGCACTCCTGTTTTGCTGAAGGGTAAAACAGTATCTTTTAATTTATGAAATGTATTAGATGCGATCCATTGAAAATCTGATTCATCAATGCGCTCCTGTAGCTCATTTTCTTTTATATCAAATTCATGATTGCCAAAAACAGCAAAGTCCATTCCTGCCATGTTCATAGCTTCTATCATTTGTTTACCGCGAATGGCTTTACCCTGGTATTGTAAACTATTATAAATAGAAGGACTTAAAAAATCGCCTGCAATAACAAGCAAGGTGTTTGCATTCTTTTCTTGCCATTCTTTTTTTAATGTAGCAACTCTTGCTATGCCTCCTTCCCTGCCACCACTTAATGGCGCTATTTCATACACATCATTTATTTGAACAAAGGTGACGTCGATTTTGCCGTTGTCTTTACTGCCCGAAGTGGAGCTAAGTGTTTTGCAGGAATAGAAAAAGAAAATGGGAAGGAGGAGAAAAAAGAAACGTTTCATATTTGGTTGTTGAAGGGCAAAGATAAAGCCCCTTAACCCTCAAGGGGAAGTGTCGAACTCACCAACCCAAGTTTGCGATGCGCCGCATAGTTGTGAGCGGATTTTGCTAATGGCTATGCGCATACCAATGGCCTGTTAAGATTGAACGCCATGCTGCGGCACATTTTTTATATCTACCTTGCCAGTAAAATTTATTTTATGCAATGGAGAGGACGACAAGAAAGCGGAAACGTTGAGGACCGTCGCGGTGTTGGTGCAGGAGGCGTGGCTGTTGGAGGCGGCCTTATCGGCGTTATTGTTTTATTATTTAATCTATTCTCGGGTGGTGAAATTGATACTTCGCAACTTCCATTACCGGGAGGGGGTGGCCGCGAACTAACCGCGGAAGAAAAAGCAAGGCAGGATACTTTAGCGTCTTTTTCCAAAGTGGTATTGAGAGAAACCGAAACGGTATGGCAACAAATATTACCTCAACAAGCCAACGAAAATTACAGAGACCCCACGTTAGTGTTATTCACGGGACAGGTTCAGTCGGCCTGCGGCGGTGCCAGCAGCGCATCCGGGCCGTTTTATTGTCCCGGTGATAATAAATTATACATCGACCTTTCTTTTTTCGATGAATTAGGAAAACGTTTTGGTGCTGCCGGCGATTTTGCTATGGCTTATGTCATTGCTCATGAAGTGGGCCATCATATTCAAACTTTGCTGGGCACCTCGCAGCAGGTGTCACGGGCAAGGCAACAGCTAAGCGAAGGCGAATACAACAAAAAATCTGTGATGCTTGAATTGCAAGCAGATTTTTTAGCGGGGGTGTGGGCACATGATGTGAAAGGAAAAAATTTGCTTGATGTAGGTGATATAGAAGAAG
>JBGTIL010000723.1:0-3761 GCA_041745695.1 Chitinophagaceae bacterium
GTTACAACTATTACCGGGATATTGAATATCTCAACGTTAATGAAAGGGAACATATGGATAAATTAGAGACGGCTCACAAATATCAAACTTTAGGACAGGAAATTCAAATGGGCGTTTCCGCTGCAGCGTTGCTTCCTGAAATTACAATTGGGATCTCTGGTATAAGTAGCCCTGTCAGCACAGTTGCAGTAGGTGGCAGTATGATTTCAACTGCCTTACAGGGAGCCAGTACATATTTTAACATGCTTTCTTCCATTGAATCCTATAAGGCCAATATGGCTTCTATCAAAGCAAGTTATGACAGGCGTTGGCAGGATTGGAAATTGCAACAGGCCTTAGCTGACAAGGAACTTAAGCAAATCGACCAGCAGATCATAACCCAGGAACTCCGTATCAATATAGCGGAAATGGAAATAAAAAATCATGATGTGCAAATTGCCAACAGTATTGCCGTGGAAGAGTTTTTCCGAAACAAATATACCAACGAAGATCTCTACAACTGGATGATCGGGCAGGTTGCCAAAGTATATTTTCAATCCTATAAACTGGCTTTTGACCTGGCAAAAAGGGCGGAAAAAAACTTCAGCTTCGAACTTGGCACGACCGCCACCTTCATTCAATTCGGTTATTGGGACAGTTTGAAAAAAGGGCTGTTGGCCGGTGAACAATTGTCCCTGGATCTAAAGCGCATGGAAGTGGCCTACTTTGAACAAAATAAGCGCAGCTACGAGCTGACAAAACACGTATCACTGCGTCAACTCGATCCATTGGCAATCTTATCACTCAAAGCAACAGGTAAGTGCGAAGTAACAATTCCGGAATGGCTTTATGACCTGGATTGCCCGGGTCATTACAAGCGCCGCATTAAAACGGTAGGGCTGTCTATTCCATGTGCTGCTGGCCCTTATACCAGCATCAATTGCACACTTTCCCTGCAAAAGAGCACGATACGTATCTCCGCATTGGGTAACGATTCCGCATTGGGTAACGATTACGAGAGAGATGATCAAAACGAAGATCCGCGATTCCAGGATAATTATGGTACGATCCAATCTATCGTCACCAGCAACGCTCAAAGTGATAGTGGTTTGTTCGAAGTCAATCTGCACGACGAACGTTATTTGCCTTTCGAAGGCGCCGGTGCAGAAAGTACCTGGAGCTTAACGCTGCCGGATATACAGAGACAGTTTAATTATGATACTATTTCAGATGTCATCCTGCACATTCGCTACACAGCAAGCCAGGGCGGCGAGCAATTAGGACAGAAAGCGCAGGCCTTCATTGCCGAAAAGATTGCCGAAGCTGGTGGTTCCGGGCTTGTTCGTCTCTTCAGCCTGCGCCATGAGTTCCCGAATGAGTGGCACAAATTCGCTTCATCCGTTTCGGAGAATTTTCAGGCAATGATCAAAAAAGATTTCTTTCCTTATTTTGCTCAAGGTTTTAATATCGAGGCAAGTGGTATCCAACTTTATAAAATCGAGAATGACAGCCTTGTTCCTTTGTTATTAACTGTGGATGAAACCAATAACTTAAAAGAACAGCTGGAAATGATCAATACTAATGAGCGACAGGGAATAATTGAAATTAACGGGAGCATCTTGCATAAGGAAAAGGAGATATTTCTGCTGGTGGGGTATACGCTTTCGTGATTCTTAACGCAATGAATTGGTTAACCAGCTATTGATTTGCCTCAATAATTTTCATGCATGATTCGCACGGGTGTTACCTTTGCTTTCATTGACGAGGTGCCGCAAAACTAGCGATTGCAGCGGACACACCGCCTAGCAATTTTAACTTTATCGTCGGCGGTGTATCTTGGTAGTTCGGAAGGTGTGCACCGCACTGCTCACAAAGGTAATAGGACCAAGGGAGAACTTCATACGGGTTGCAACATGCACCAGAACAGCGGCATACAGTTGAGTAGGTGAAAATACCATTATTGTGTCTGCCAGATGTGCCAAACAGCACCATCCTGACCCACCACGAAAACTTCAAGCCGGTCATCCTGATTTGCCCCGACGGTCAGTCGGTCTGCTTCTCGAATCTTAACAGGAGGGCTCTCCAGACTTTCCCAGGAGCTCCAAAATGGATCTTGATTAACCTGCCAGGCATGCCAGAGGGCGCCATCATCACCCAGGGTGAGGGCTTCAACTCGTTGACGTTTGACATCCAGGGCTGCCTCCAGCCAAGTAATGCCTACTGCAGGCTGTGGCTGTGGCTTTGCATTCCAGCCCTGATGTCGCCAAACATTGCTGTTGGGTATCTCCTGCCATCTGTTACAAAAGGCTCCATTGCCGGGGGCGAAGACCTCCAAATGGCCATCCGGATTCTCCTGTACGAAAGGTTCAGAAAGATCGCGCTCCTGAGGTTCTGGAAAATCGTGATCCTTGGGTTTGCCAAGGCTTTCCCAACTAGTCCATCCGGCATTGGGCGCCTGCTGCCAAATGTGCCAAAGTGCGTCATCTTCTCCCATGAGGAATAGTTCCTGGCGACCATCTGTATTGCTTCCCACCGTAATGCGATCAGAGGGCCTGATGCCCACGGGCAGCTGGCTCAATTTTCCCCAATTGCTCCAGCCACCATTCGGCGCTGTTTGCCAGATCTGCCATACATTCCCATCACTTCCCACAGCGAATATTTCTTGTCTGCCATCCTGATTGCTTCCGACGGTGACCTGCTCGGTGAAGGCAATATCCTGGTATGCGTCCGGTAAAGCAGCCTTGCCTAATAGGTATAGGTTGATGTAGCTTAGCGGCAAAAAAGCTATGGCAATCTTAAGAACCGAAGCTGAAATGTTTCCGCTGGTAGAAAGCTGGCTGGAAAGTGGTTTGACTCAAAAAGAATTCAGTCAGAAACAGCAAATTCCAGCTCATGTACTGGTTTATTGGATAGGTAGGTATCGTAAAATACACCGCGGAGATACCAGCCAAACACTTGGAAAAGGGAAATTAGATTCTTTTATTCGTTTGCCTACTACTATCCCATCGGCTAATGGGATGGAAGTATGCTTACCCACAGGAGTAGTAATTCGCTTTGCCCACCCAGTTCCAATATCTTATCTTGAGCAATTGCTTTCAGTATGTTCGCATTGAGTACTTCCCATCGTTTTTTTCTTTTTCACCAACCGGTTGACATGCGCAAAGCCTTTGATGGACTTTGTGGAGTAGTGCAACAACAGATGGGTAAAGATGCCTGTTCTGGTGACGTATATTTTCTTGGGCAAGCGTTTAGACCGGATGAAACTTCTAGTGTGGGACCCATCAGGGTTTGTACTCTACTATAAACGTCTGGAAGCCGGAACATTCCGTCTACCCCAGGATAAACAACAGGCTATTACATTATCTTACAGCGAACTTTCCCTATTGTTAGAAGGTTTGGAAGTAGAAGTAAAGCACAGGCGGAAACGCTTTAAAAAAACACCTCAAAAAGTGTAATATTGGTTTGCTGGCTTGATATTCTGTTCATATCTTGCCGTTATGTCAGCACCTCTTGTTACATCTTTGTCCAGGGAGCAGCTCTTGCAGGAGAATCAGCGGCTTCGTGAAGAAATTGCTGAATTAAAACGATTGATCTTTGGTAGTAAGCGTGAACGTTTTGTGCCTACTCAAAGAGATGAGCATCAGCTTAGCTTGGAACTGGAGACAGAAACAGCAGAAGAACCTGCCTTGGTGAAGCAGACGGTAAGTTATCAGAGAGCTATCAAACAAGTATCTAAAACTGCTTCCCGTCAACCTTTTCCTACTCATCTACCTCGTATAGAA
>JBGTIL010000724.1:0-6721 GCA_041745695.1 Chitinophagaceae bacterium
TGCACATCAAAATGGTAGTTCTCAATCGACTGCTCATCAACACCACTCCATTCCGCCAGCGAGAGATCATGTGTTGCCAAAACTGCTACAGTGCTGTCCCTGATCAATTGTGCGATGAGTGCTTTTGAACCCGCATGTCTGTCGTGCGAATTAGTGCCGCGCAGGATTTCATCAAGCAGGATAAACAGTGGTGCTCCAGTGTGCACTGCTTCAATAATCGACTTAAGCTTTTTCAATTCAGCATAAAAGGTAGAAGTATTCTCCGACAGGTCGTCGGCGATACGCATGCTGCTCATTAACTGCATGGGAGAGAAATGAAAGCTGGCAGCGCATACCGGGGCACCCATCTGGGCAAGCACCAGGTTTACTCCCAGGCTCCGTAAAAAAGTGCTCTTACCAGCCATGTTAGAACCTGTAACCAGGGCTATTCTACCCCTCCCCCTGATGCTGAAATCACTGCTAACCCTTACTGTTTCATGAAGCAGCGGATGACCAATTCCTGTTCCCCGCAGTTCACAATAAGTGGCTGCTACTTGCGGAAAGGCCCAGCCTGGCTGGTTGAAGTGCAGGGTAGCTATGCTGATGATCACCTCTGTTTCTGCAAGCGCAGCAAACCAATGAGCTACCAGTGGACGGTTCAATTTTTTCCAGGCGTTCAGGCTTCTTGCCTGCCGCACATCCCATAGCAAAAAACTATTTAGAAAAATGAACAGGAAGGCGTTGAGGCGCAGGTCAAAACGACCGAGAATGCTTTTCAAACTTCCCAGTTGGTGCCAGGCTGGACCTTTACCCGGCTTGCCCTGCTGTTGCAGCAATTGAAGATGTGGAGAGAGGAATGTTTGCTCCTCGAAACTTCTCAACAAGTGGGTCAGCGTACTCATCTCCGGAGCGATACGTGTAAGGTTACTATGCATCCGCACAGCTTGTTTACCCAGCAGGGATCCTGTGATAAAGTAGATAAAGAACAGGAAGGAAAAAACTGAAGCTGGAATGAAACCAAGAGCAGCAGCCCCGGCAGACAAAATGGTAATGGCAGAGTACACTGGTACCAGCCACTGCCAGCCCCTGGCTTCGAAGTTGGCATCGTCATTTTTAAGCCAGTCGTGAACCCGCTCCTGCGTGGCAGGCGTGATGGGCGTTTGCTGGGCATAGGCTGCAAATTCCTGCCTCCATGCTATCATGGGCGCCAATTCTTTTGCAGCTTCCTGCCTGTGTTTTAACGAATGCAACGGGAGTGCTGCCAAAAGGTTTGCTGCCAGTAAGCGCTTGCCTTGTCCCGTATGGCATCTGTTCACGTATTGATAAAGCGAAGCCGGACCCAGTATATCCAGGTCGTCGGCGTAGGGATGCAGCAACTCCTGGTAGGCGCTCCCACTCTCCCGCTGCTTGAAATGATGCTGGAGGATCTTCAGTTCCTCTTCATTGATATGAATCAACAGGGTTGTATGCGCAATCGAAGCGTTGTTTTTTATATCGCGGTTGAGTAGCAGGAGAAAAGCTACCGTTCCGCCAATAATGATGGCACAGCCACTCAGTGCTTCCTCCGATGTAAGAAACACGTAAGCGAGGACGATCGTGGTCAGCACAAGCAGCAATCTTGCCCAGCCGTACCGGGTACGTCGCTTTTGAAGCACAGCAAGTGAAACAGCGTGTTCTTGCAAAAGAGATTGGTAGACTGCAGCGGGACTGGGTTCGTTCATCATTCTAACTGCTGTTGGTGCAGCGGGTGCGAAGATGGGGCAGAAAATCGATTGCGAGGTGGAATTACGCCGCGGCTACACCCTAACCATTAACTACCCTATCACTTACTACCAAGGAATTTAAGTGTTAAGCTACAGAAGCACTTACCTTATTATTCCCAGGCATAAATAGCTGGAGAACGTTAGCGATCAAGACGAGACCGATAGCACCTATAGCATTCATCCACAAAAAACTGATGTCAGGCAAAGGTTTGAGAAAGGAAACCCGCTCATTAAAAAACAAGCAAACAACAAAAGCCTCCATCACCACCGCTGCGATAAAAGTAGCTGAGCCACCCACCTTTTTGAAGTAAAAAGCAACCAGAAATATACCCAGTATCACGCCGTAAAACAGAGAGCCAAGTACATTCACTGCTTCAATGAGGCTCTGCCCGAGTTGGTTGGCAAACTGGGCCACCACTATACAAAATATGCCCCAGCCAAAGGTGTACCATTGAGAAATGCGGTATTCGTTCAGGGGCTGGCCTTCACCCTGTATGCGCTGGTGAAAATCGATTACAGTACTCGCGGCTAAGGAGTTGAGCGCTGCGGCTATAGAGCCCCAGGCCGCCAGGAATATGATTGCTATCAACAAACCCTTTAACCCTGCGGGAAGGTATTCTTTTACATATGCAAGAAATACATAGTTGGTATCGTTGGCATAATTGGCATCGTCAGCCGCTTTACCTGCTACTGCATTACTCAATATCTTGAACTGGCTGCGGTAGGATTCAGATTGTTTATTAAGCGCCTTCAACGCCGCGGCGTCGTCATCTACTTCATTATCAGGGTCTGCCTTTTCTGCAGCGAGGAAACGGGATACTTCTGCCTTTTTGAGTGCAGCAACCGCATCGTACCTGGCCTGAAGGGCGAACAAAGAATCTTTGTAAGGCGAGGCACGTGCATCGTCGATCAGGCTGGTATTGAAGGAGAGAGGCGCAGGTTGAAACTGGTAAAAGGAGAAGATCAATACACCGATAAGCAGGATGAAGAATTGCATAGGGATCTTCACCAGTCCGTTCATCAAGAGCCCGAGGCGGCTTTCGGTATTATTCTGGGCAGTAAGGTACCTGCCTACCTGCGACTGATCAGTACCAAAGTAAGAAAGCGCCAGGAAAAATCCGCCTATGATGCCACTCCAGATGTTGTACCGGTCATCCCAATTGAATCCGCCTTCGGTATTGCCGCTCGTAATCACATTGAGTTTGCCTAGCTTGCCTCCCACCTGGAGCGCATCAATAAACCCAACACCTTCCGGCATCTGCTTTACCACCATGTAACCAGCAACAGACATAGCGCCAAAGATGATGATCAGTTGAATTTTCTGTGTGTAGGCCACCGCCCTGGCGCCTCCGTTGACAGTATAGATGATCAGCAAACCGCCCATGATAATGTTGGTCCAGAAAACATCCCAGCCAAACAGGGCCGAAAGAATAATGGAAGGTGCGTAAATGGAGATACCCGTGGAGAGCGCCCGCTGCAGGAGAAATAAGAAAGAAGTAAGCGTGCGGGTTTTGTGATCGAAACGGCTTTCCAGGTACTCGTAAGCTGTATATACTTTCAGCCTGTTAAAGATGGGCACAAAGGTGATACAGATCACCACCATCGCCAGTGGTAAACCAAAGTAATACTGAACAAAGCGCATTCCGTCGGCATAAGCCTGACCCGGACCTGACAGAAAAGTAATGGCACTTGCCTGCGTGCCCATGATACTTAACAACACAAGGTACCAGGGCATGCTTCTATTGGAAAGAAAATAGCCCTCCAGGTTTTTGGTTGTACGGCTTTTGTACAACCCATAAAGAATAATACCTCCAAGTGTAAGGGCGATGACTACCCAGTCGAAAGCATTCATGAAAAATGTTTAGTGAGCAGCGTAAACAACAAGATCAGCAATATCAGAAAACCAATAACGAATGCATACCAGTGGTTCCAACTTTTGAACAAGGGAATTTTTTCTTTTTCTTCCTCCATAATGGTTAGTTCAGTTGGTTTATAAAAATTATGCAAGCGAGTGTAGAAAACACATCCTGGAACAGACTTGTGCACGGTTCTGTTACAACCTTGCAAGCAGCTTCATGTGCTTCCTGCCTTTAACGCCGGCGCAGCAAGCCGGTGGAAAGCAATCCCAGCGCGAGCCCTATCAGTAATCCGATCCTGATATTTTTAAACAACAAGCCCAGGCCCAAACCGAGTAAAATCAAAAATACAAAAGACACACCTTTTCGCTTCTTGTCTGTAGGTTCAATGATCATTACAACTCCTCCTTTTGATTTAACGCAATCAGGTTGGCAAGCAACCGGTAGGCACCGGGTACCCCTGCAGGCAATTCTCTGAAAAATACAAGCCCGGTATAAGTAAAAAATCCTGTTCCGTGTTTGGCAATAATCAGGCTCCCTGAGTCTTGTCCCTCACCAGGATCCGACATGGAAAAAATGGGCGTAAAATTTTTGTCGTATCCTGTCGCATGATAAATACTTCTTTCCTGCACCCAATCATCGAAATCCGATTGTTTGATCAAATTAGGAAAACGAAGCACCCTGTGTTTTTCATCTAGAAAAACTACCGGCGCTTTTTCATTAGTGATACGATTGCGACTGATGTTGAAATTATAAGGTCCGATCTTCGCCCGTACCGGTCCAACATTGCTGCTGGTATTGTATTGCACGATAAGGTTTCCGCCGCCCGAAACATATTTCATCAATTTGGCATGGTACGTATTTAACCACTCGTTGGTATTGTATGCCCGCACACCACTGATGATAGCGTCGAAACTTTCGAGGTTGGTTCTGCGCAGCTCCATTTCATCGAGCAACACAACAGTGTAACCCATTTGTGTCAGTGCCTCAGGCACTTTGTCGCCGGCACCTTCTATGTAGCCAATCTTTTTACCACGGGTCTTCAGATCCATGTTCAGGATCTTTACTGCATCGGTATAAAAATAGTTGATATAGGGAATGTGATCGTACCTGATGGCAGCAAGTGCGAGGGTATCCGGGGGTATAGAGGGCGCATAACGCATGAACGGAACAGCGGACTGCAATCCGGATGAGCGTGTGGCACCCGGCAGCACAAACTCATATTGTTCGGTGGCTCCTTTGGGCAGTACACTCATCCCTGCCTTCGAAGAAAGCTTGTTTTTAGCGATGTCTAATCCCACCATGGGGGTTGTCAAAGAAAGATTTTTGTTTGCTTTTGCGGACACACTGATGCGGTCTCTGGCAGCAGGGTCTCCCGTCCGAATAACGAGTGATGGGGCGGTGTTGATAAGAAGCGGGGGCAGTACAACGAAGGGCTGGTACAATTCTCCTTTTACCGGATCGGTGAACTTATACCGCACCGGCTTGGTAAAAAGAAAGTCTTCGCCTTCTATTGAAAGATGAAAGGCTGCCGTGAGCGCAGGCTGTACGTCGGGCGTTCCGATTTTTCTTTGATCAGCAACATTGAAGTAACCCTCACTCATTTGTTGTTCAAGCCAGTATGGCTGCGTCACCGGCACCGAGGCAGGGATGTACAGGGCCTGTGTATAATTGAAATTTCTGTTTTTAACCAGCGGGCGATTAAATGCAGAATCAATACCGTTCACAGATACCTTCTTAAGGTTCATCGCACTTCCCATCCGGCTGTTCACTGCAAACTGAATTCGGGCAGAGTCTGTTTGCGCTACAAATGGTTCAGTTGTAAACGCATCAAGAAAAAGCCCGGAGGCGCTCTCAATCAGTAGCTGAACCTCCTTTAGTTTTACTTCTTTCCAATAGCCTTCCGGCAGACTCCTGATATTCTTGTATAGCTGCACCAACCCGGGTACAGACAGGTGAGGCTGCAGAAAATTAAAGGAAGCAATCAACTGGTTGATCGCGGCAGCCGTTGCCTCACCACCTTTCACCCGACCCCATGTGGTGGTTACGCCTTCCAACAGTTCCGTTTTCGGCTGTTCGCCACCGGTAGTAGTAAAATATTCGATCGCTTCGCCCCTGCTGCGCGGTACACCAAAACCCTGGCTCTTGTGCTGGCTGCGACTGTCTGCAGCAAGTTCACCATAACTTTTACCAAGCACTGCATTGTATGCACCCACATCAATTTTAAATTGGTCTTCCCGCTGGGTGTTGTTACCGCCAAAATTAAAAGTGTTCCAAAGTATTCGTTTAGCGCGCCACGGCTGAACCCATTTCAGCTGCTCCGGAAACCGGGCGGGATCGGCAGCAGCAGTAAATGCTTCATTGGCTAAAATTGAAGAGGCAGTATGATGACCATGCCCTCCTTCACCCGTGGTGGGAAACCGCGTAATGATCACATCAGGTTGGGTTTTCCGGATCACCCATACCACGTCGGAAAGGATCTTTTCCCTGTTCCATTTTGTAAAGGTTTCGTCAGGTGTTTTAGAATAGCCAAAGTCGAAGGCACGGGTGAAAAACTGCTCAGCCCCATCTATCCTTCTTGCTGCCAGCAGTTCCTGCGTACGTATCAGCCCCAGGTCGATACCCTGTTCGTTACCAATAAGATTTTGTCCACCGTCACCCCGGGTCAGTGATAAATAACTCGTGCGGTACAGCCCGTCTTTCGACAACCAGGTCAGCAAGCGGGTGTTCTCATCATCCGGGTGTGCTGCTACAAAAAGTACAGAACCCAGCACCCCGAGCTTTCGCAAACCAAGATATATATCACCTGAAGCATTGCCGTTTTGCGCCGCCAGCGGTTGCAAAAAGGCGCAGAGCGTTACTATAATGAATGCTGTTTTTCTCATTAGTGTTTCATGCAAATTTTAAAACATTTACAGGTCATCGCTAGGGAGTAGTGCTGGTGTTTTACCTATTGCCCTACGAGGAACACCGCGTTGCTAAAAAGCAGTTTTCCATTCTCCCAAAAACTGCGGAACAAAACGTTGTCTACCAGATAGGTAACGCCGCCCCTGCCTATTTCCTGGGTTCCAACCAAAACTCCATCCTGCAGTTTGCCTACAAGCTTCGAGCCTACAAAACCAG
>JBGTIL010000725.1:0-3422 GCA_041745695.1 Chitinophagaceae bacterium
CTCCAGCGTAGTACGTTCGTTGCTTAACCGCGGCACTTTGTGTTGCCCACCGAGCTTTCCTTTGTGCCGCAACCAGCGTTCGAAGGTCTGTGCTGGTACTGCCTGAACCAGGGGAGGGCGCAGCGCAATGTCCTTGTACCGTTTTGCTTCGTAGTCGCTGTTGCTAGCCTTTAATGCTTCATCCAGTGCTGAAGCAAAACTGGAGAGATCATCGGGTTGCCGGTCGAATTCAATGAGCCACTCATGTGCGCCTGTCTGCGCTTCTGAAAAATAGACAGGTGCTGCCGTATAATCTTTTACTGCAGCGCCTGTGTGTTTACAGGCAACGGCAATTGCCTGGTCGGCGTTGTCGATGATCACTTCTTCTCCAAAAGCATTCATATAATGCTTGATCCTGCCTGACACTTTTATACGAAATGGCTTCAGAGATGTGAACTGTATCGTATCCCCAAGCAGGTAGCGCCACAACCCGCCGTTGGTAGTGATAACCAGAGCGTAGTTTTTTCCTGTTGTCACTTCATCGAGCTGTATAGTTTGCGGCTGCTCTTTACCCCATTCCTCGGCCGGCATGAATTCGTAAAAGATGCCGTGCTCGCACATCAGCAGCATGCCCTCAGCCGTGATATCATCCTGCGCAGCGAAGAAACCTTCGGAGGCGTTATACATCTCGAGGTAATTGATGGGAGCACCAATCAGTTTTTCAAAATGCGCTTTGTAAGGCACAAAGCTGACACCACCATGCATGTATAATTCCAGTGAAGGCCACACTTCTTTAATAGTAGCTTTACCAGTGATCTCCAGAATGCGCTTGAGCAATACAATGAGCCATGTAGGCACGCCCGCCATGGAGGTTACGTTCTCTGCTATGGTTGTCTCGGCCAGCTTCTCAATCTTTTCTTCCCATTCATCCATCAGGATAATAGAGATATCAGGTGTGCGTATCCAGGAGGCCCAGAAAGGTGTGTTTTGCATCACTACCGCACTAAGGTCGCCGTAATGAATATTTTCATTGAGTTGCGCTACCTGGTGGCTGCCCCCGATCACCAAAGACTTTCCGGTGAGCAGGTCACTTTCAGGATGGGTGGCGTAGTAAAGGCTTAGTACATCTTTCGAAGCGCGGTAGTGGTTTTCTTTCAGGCTTTCCTGGGAGATGGGTATGAACTTACTGCGGTCGCTGGTAGTGCCACTGCTTTTGGCAAACCAGGCTACTGGTGTATTCCACAACACATTGTCTTCACCCACCATCATGCGGTCTATGTAAGGCTTCAGGTTGTCGTAGTCCTGTATCGGTATGCGCTGCTTAAATTGCTGTACCGACTGGATAGAAGAAAAATCGTACAGGCGTCCGAACTCCGTAAACTGCCCCGCTGCCAGGAGGTCCTGCCATACTTCGTGTTGAACAGCAAGTGCATTCTGCATCCATTGTTCAATAGACCAAAAACGCCAGCGGGCCAAACGGGATATAGCAGGGCTAAGCAACTTCATGCGGAGGCAGCAAGTTAATCAACAACAATCATTTTAAAAGTGGAAGATGCTTTTCGGTGGCTTTGCTTACAGGTATGGAGGATAATGCAGATATGTTTACCGCACCGGAAGTGAAAACGGGCGGGTTCGCTTCATGTTGTAATGCTGCTGCATCATTCCACCTGATCGCCTTCCTGCACAGCAGGCTTGCTGTATTCCTCCAGCAGGTAATCTTTTCTTTTAAGCTCAAAGTTCCTTCCCAGGTACAAACGCTTTACATGGTCGTCTGCAGCGAGTTCTTCCGCAGTACCATGTTTAAATATCTTGCCTTCGATCAGGAGGTAAGCACGATCGCAAATAGACAGGGTCTCAGTAACATTATGGTCGGTGATCAGTATGCCAATGTTCTGGTGTTTCAGTCTTCCTACAATGGTTTGTATATCTTCTACAGCAATTGGATCAATACCGGCGAAGGGCTCATCCAAAAGAATGAATTTGGGATTGACCGCCAGTGCACGTGCAATTTCGGTCCTCCTTCTCTCACCGCCGCTCAATACGTCACCATTGCTTTTGCGCACATGCTGCAACCTGAATTCGTCGAGCAGGGTTTCGAGTTTTTCTCTTTGATCTCTTTTAGATAATCCTTTCATTTCCAACACTGCGATGATATTTTCTTCTACAGTGAGTTTTCGAAAGATGGAAGCTTCCTGGGGCAGGTAACCAATGCCAAGCTGCGCCCGCTTATACATGGGAAGCTTTGTGATGTTGGTATCATTTAAAAATACCTCTCCTTCATCTGGCTTGATCAGGCCCACTACCATATAAAATGTGGTGGTTTTACCTGCACCATTCGGTCCCAGCAGGCCCACGATCTCACCTTGCTTAACCTCTACAGACACATGATTGACAACCGTACGGCTGCCATATTGTTTAACGAGTTCACTGGTGTGTATGCGGGTTTCCAAACGAAAGGTTTAGGTAAAAATAAGGTGAATCGCGGTTTACCTTTGCCTTTGCCAGGGCCTTTTGTATTTAGTTAACGCTGTGTTATGTTTGCACTCCGTTGATTCGTATCTATGAAATTCAACGGGTCTGGTGGCTTAGCCATCACCAGGGATGCTTCCCTCCATTGATAAAATTTAAATTACTGATGAAAGTCATCGAACATCTGAGTAGTGACCGTACCCCACGTGTGTCTTTCGAAATTTTGCCACCCCTGAAGGGCAAGGGCATCAATGCCTTGTGGGCACACCTCGACCCACTGATGGAATTCAAACCTGCGTTTATCAATGTTACTTATCACCGCAGTGAAAGTATGTTCAAGCGCAAACTGGATGGCACTTTTGATAAGGTAGATGTACGCAAACGTCCCGGCACCGTGGGCATTTGCGCAGCGTTGATGAACCGTTATAAAGTAGATGCTGTTGCCCACCTTATTTGTGGTGGTTTTAGCAGGCAGGAAACCGAAGACGCCCTTATCGACCTTCACTTTTTGGGAGTGAACAACGTACTGGTTTTACGGGGTGATGCACCTAAAAACGAAACAACCTTTGAAGCCGAACCCGGCGGTCATAAATACGCTATCGAATTAATGCAGCAAGTAAACAACATGAATAACGGTTTGTACCTGGAAGAAGATCTCAAGAACGCTACCAAGACCGACTTCTGCATCGGCGTGGCAGGCTACCCTGAGAAACATTTTGAAGCGCCCAACCTGCAGGCCGACCTCAATTTTCTTAAAGCCAAAGTTGATGCCGGCGCTGAGTACATCGTAACACAGATGTTTTACGATAACAAAAAATATTTCGAATTTGTGCAGGCCTGTCGTGATTCCGGTATCAATGTGCCTGTGATCCCCGGACTAAAACCTATCAGCACCAAAAAGCAGCTGAACGTTATTCCCCGTACGTTTCATGTCGACATTCCCGAGCTCCTCTCCAATGAGATCCTGAAATGCA
>JBGTIL010000726.1:0-6059 GCA_041745695.1 Chitinophagaceae bacterium
GAGGGAGAGCACCGGTCATGGGTCTCCGCTTCCTTTGCTGGTTCATGGAGGACCAGGGCGTGCCGGCGGCGGTGAAGAAATGGGTGGTTTACGCGGCGTGTACCACTACATGCAGCGGGTTGCCATACAAGGATCACCCACAACGATCACAGCCATCACACAAATACACCAGCCCTCAGCTGTGGGGATAGAAACAGGCATGCACCCTTTCAGAAAATACTTCGAAGAACTCCTAATAGGTGAACAAATAGTAACGGAGCGAAGAGCCATCACTGCCGGTGATATAGATGGCTTTGCGGCACTAAGCGGGGATCATTTTTATGCGCACAAAAAGGACACCGACTTTGGGGGTACCATGTTCGATCAGCAGGTAGCCCATGGATATTTTATACTGAGTGCTGCAGCAGGATTGTTCGTAGATGGAAGTGAAAAAGGCCCGGTGCTGTTGAACTATGGCATCGATGAGCTGCGCTTCACAAAACCTGTGTATCCGGGCATGGAGTTGTGGATCAGGTTCACCTGCCGGCAGAAACTCCCGCAGGATAAGAAAGAAGAAGGAGACATCCCGAGGGGAATTGTGAAGTGGCTCGTAGAAATGATGGATGAGACCAACGAACATGTGGGCGTAGCTACAATTCTGACCATGGTGGCCAAAAAAGATAAAGACTAAAGAGGAAGAATGAATGTATCCGACCTGCTAAGATTAGTAACAGAAGCCGCAACGAAAATACATGGAGCTATAGGTCCGGGATGCTTTGAAACTACCTACGAAGAGGTATTGTATTACGAACTCTCCAAGAAAGGTTTACTGCTGGAACGGGAGGTGATGATGCCAGTGCTGTACGAACGGCTTGTTATTAATGATGCATTTAAAATTGATATGTTGGTAGACAAGCAGCTGGTGATTGAGGTGGTGGCGGTAGACAGGGTTTTACCGGTTCATTTTAAAGTAGTAAAGGGTTATTTAAAATTATTGAAGCTGTCGAATGGTTTACTCATTAATTTCAAAACTGATTCTTTAAAAGACGGGGTACACCGGGTATTGGGCGAAGGGGAAAAGTAGATTAAAAAATTCGTTAGATATGGAGGATATAGCAAATGGTTATGTTACAGTTGAAAGGATTCGTGGCGTTGCCACTATCGAATTTTTTCACCCGCAGAGTAATTCCCTGCCCCGGCGCCTGTTGGAAAGCCTTGCTTTTGAGATTCACGCAGCGGGCAATGATGGAACGAGCCATGTGATTGTATTGAGGTCGAGAGGGGATAAAGTGTTTTGTGCCGGTGCATCATTTGATGAACTGAGTACCGTTGCCGATGAGAAGAATGGTTTTGAATTTTTCAGTGGGTTTGCCAATGTTATTAATGCCATGCGCAAGTGCCCTAAACTCATTATCGCCCGCATACAGGGCAAATGCGTTGGAGGAGGAGTAGGGCTGGCGGCTGCAGCAGACTATGCCATCGCTGTAGAGGGAGCGGAGATTAAATTAAGTGAATTGGCTGTGGGTATTGGTCCTTTCGTTGTAGGCCCGGCGATTGAACGGAAAATTGGTGCTTCGGCTTTTAGCCAGCTGGCTATAGATACCACCATGTGGCGCAATGCAGAGTGGGCAAGGCGCAAAGGTTTATTTGCTGAAGTGCATCCAGCCGTTGATGGAATGGATGAATCGGTGGCGAGGCTGGCCGGGCAGTTAAGCTTGTCGAGCCCTGAGGCAATGACTGAACTGAAAAAAGTATTTTGGAAAGGGTGCGAACACTGGGATGAACTGCTGATGCAGCGTTCCGAGATCAGTGGAAGACTGGTACTGAGTAGTTTCACGAAAGAAGCTATAGCTAAATTCAAAGCCAAACCTGCCTGAGACGAATTTTAGGCTCGGATCCCGGATAATCGTCGCGGTAACAGGATATCGCCCATTCCGAAGCGGAAGCGGGTCAGTGGCTCGGGATCATTCTTCTGTGCACCAGGCGGCGATATTCACAATTTTCTTCCTCTCATGGCCATAGAACAAGAGCGTGAACAACTGGATTTTTGCCTGTTGATTCCCTGTTACAACAATTACCAGGGGCTCATAACCGCTATTGACCATGTGCGCTATACCGAAGGCAAGTACCTGATAGTTGTGGTGGATGACGGAAGCGATGTGCCGGTTTTCTTGGACATGGAGAATAACCTCACAAATCTTCACCTCATCAGGTTGCCAGTAAACAGGGGCATTGTGCCGGCGCTGAATGCAGGACTGGAATGGATCTGTTCACACACAAACTGCCGTTATATTGCCAGGCTCGATTGCAGTGATCTGTGTCATGAAACGAGGTTTCAGAAGCAGGTGCATTTTCTCGACGCGCATCCGCAGGTGGGGCTGTTGGGCAGCTGGTGTCTTATCAATGAGCAGGGAGGTAAAGATATTTTTGTTTACAAAGCTCCAATAGCAGACCCTTCCATAAGAAGAGCCATGCATTGGCGCAACCTGTTTTTGCACCCATCTGTAATGTTTCGTACCAAGCTTGTGCAAGCCGTTGGGTTTTATTCCGATCAATATCCGCATGCCGAGGACTATGCCCTTTTTTGGGCAATGCTTCAGCAGGCTGAGGGTGCTGTGCTCCCCGAGGTCTTAGTCACGTGCACCGTTCACGCCCAAAGCATTTCAGGCGCCAACAGGAAGGTACAGCTGATGAGCTGTGAAAGAATCATTGCCCGGTTTGGTACAAGTAAGCTCCTTCGAATGGTGGGTGCTCTTTACACTCGATTTCGGCTTATGGTGCCACAGCACCTAATGAGGCAACTTAAAGTGTGGAGAGGCCTTCTGCAGGGTGCGCCCGGTGCCCGGTAAGAGTAATTACTGTGGCAAATATAATTGGAAAGCATACGCAGCAAAAGAGGCTTCATTTTTGCGCAGGCGCGGGAAGAACGCTGCGCAGGCGAAGCATACGAGTTTTAGGATGGGGACCCGATGGCGAATGAATAAAGGCAGACACCTTTGAAATACAGTCCGTTCTTTCTACATTACGCGGCAACAGGAATGCAGAAACATGAACTGTTTTTTATATGTTTGCAGCTGATTTACTTTAGGAGTATCAGAAAGTGGCTGCAACGTTATGGTCTGCTCTTTTGTCCAAACAAGCATTATGCTAGCCGTTATTCAATAAAGAACCAATGATCATTCTGCACGTAGTTGAACCTTTTGCCGCAGGCATAGCTGTTTTTGTAAAATCGCTTACAGAAACAATGCCCGAGGATACCCATATTATTCTTCATGGGGAGCGGAAGCAGGAAATTGCTGCCAGCGAGGTAAAGAAACTCTTCCCTAAAAAAAATGTGCGCTTTATCAGGTGGCATTCTGCGCAGCGGTCTATCAATCCCTTCAAAGATTTCTATGCATTTCACGAGTTATATAAAATTATAAAGCGGCTCAAAAAAAGGCGGCTGCTCGATGCGGTTCATCTGCACTCTTCCAAAAGCGGACTGCTGGGTCGGGCAGCTTGTAGGATGGCCGGGGTAAGTAACGTAATATATACGCCTAATGGTGCTCCCTTTCTCAGCGGCAGTAATTTTGTGATCAACTATGTGTACCGGCAAATGGAACGCCTGGGTCATGGTTTGGGCGGTGACCTCATTTGCTGTTCTGCGTCTGAGTTGGAAGAGTACAGGAAAATTGGTATTAAAGGATCTTATATCAACAATGGTATACAGTCGAAGGTGCACCGCCCCCTGACAACGAGAAAAGGGAAAAAAGTTTTCCGGATCATCACCAGCGGGCGCATTGTGACACAGAAGAACCCGGCGCTTTTTAACCGCAGTGCCTCTTATTTTCAGCAGTTTGACCAATACGAATTTATATGGGTGGGTGACGGTGAAGCAAGGTCGGAGCTCTTTTCAGATAATATCCGTGTTACCGGCTGGCTTACTACGGAAGCGGTTAAGGAGGAAGTAGGCGAAGCTGATCTGTACATTTCTACATCTAATTACGAAGGGCTTTCTTTTGCGCTCCTGGAAGCGCTTTCCCTGCACAAACCTGTGCTACTGAATGAGTGCGTGGGGAACAGGAATATTATAAAGAATGGATTGAACGGCGGGTATTTCAACAATGCTTCAGAGGCCATTTTAAAAATACTCCATTATGGCAACAATCAGGACATGTTGCCCATCATGGGTCAGTTTTCGAAAGAGATCTGTGCCAGTGAATTCGACAGTTTTCAGAACTTCGCCGTGTACAGGCAGCGGTATGGGCGAAATTTACCCCCATTGCTGCGTGATGTATCGTAATTTAGCGACTGTCTAAATGACCTACCTATGCTAATCAACCAATACGACCTGGACCAGGATAAGTCCCTCAAAAACATTCAAAAATCATTACAGGATATACAGCTACGATTGGAGCGCGAAGTGGCTGCCAAGCAGAAGACCATTGAGCGCCAGGAAGCTGAGATCGTTCGTTTGCGGGCCGACCTGGATAAAAAAGCATCCATCATCGTTGACCTGCATGCGCAAAATACCGAATGCCAGAGTAACTCTGATGGCAACCGCCAGTTGATCAATAAGTTGTTAGGTGATCTCAGTAGCGCGCAGCAGGATATTGAGTGGTATAAACGGACTTATGAGCGCAGAAGTTTACTGGGTACAATTAAACAGAAATTGTTCGGCTAGATTAGTGGGGTTGAACTTTTATTGTTTGGTTACTTATGCAAATTTCAAAAAGGTATATTCTGCATGGAAATGTTTATGTTCCGCAGAAGAAAGCTCAATTCCAATATTCTGACGGTGATGCCGTAGAGGAATATATTTTATCAACGATACAGAGTGCTGCAGATATATCCACGGGTTCTGAAGAACTCACAGCTGCAATTAATGACTGGCCATCCAAATACCATCTCCACAACCAAAGAGTAAATATTTTAAGGCCGATCGCAGAACGACTTGCCGGCAAGAGAATACTAGAAATCGGATCCGGTTGTGGCGTCATCACTCGTTTCCTAAGTGAACTGGGTTGTTCTGTTGTAGCGATAGAAGGTAGTTTTCGTCGCGCTTCCATCACGGCTGAACGCTGCCGGGGGCTTAAGAACGTTACTATTATATGCGACAATTTTCAGGATTTTGAATGGGAAGAAAATTTTGATTTTATCACCTTTATTGGTGTGCTCGAATACAGCAATCTGTACGTTGAAGGAACCAGTCCACCTCGTACACTTCTGGATAAAGCGCAAAGTCTAATAGAACCAACAGGTAGGCTGATAATAGCTATTGAAAATCAGCTGGGCTTGAAATACTGGGCTGGAGCACCGGAAGATCATGTGGGTAAGCCTTTTTTTGGGATAGAAAATCAATACACCAGCCACACACCAGCAACTTTTGGCAAACAGGCCTTGTCGCATATGATTACCGAGTCTGGTTTCCCTGATATAGAATTCCTGTTTCCATTCCCTGACTACAAACTCCCCGAAGTCATACTCACCGAAAGAGCGTTCAGCTTCAAAGAAATTAATTTCAATAACCTACTTGGAGAAAAGTTCGATTATTTTCAATCCGACATTTACCACAACAATTTTTCCACGACGAAGGCAGCCCAGGTTCTTACGGCGAATGGGCTCCTTGCCGAACTTTCAAATTCGTTTCTCGTAGTCGCTGGTCAAATTGAGCCCCTTCATCGGGCGAGTAGCGATAAGCTTGCCTTTATATACTCAACTCAACGGAAAAAAAAGTATTGTAAAGAAAATATCATAGTAGAAACTCCGAGCGGACTAGAGGTTTTTCGCAGATACCTTTATGATGATCACCTGCAAGGGGACGGTTTAATCTCTAACAGAATTCATACTGAAAAGTATCTCCCCGGTGAGCTTTTGTTCAACCAGTTAATCCCAATCGTTTCGAAGCCTGGATGGAACGTTGAGGAGGTACAAAATTGGGTGGGTGCGTATTTTAATATCATAAAACAGTTTTCGTATATGGGCCCGGGGGGTCTCAAGATAGAGGGCAGGTATTTAGACCTATCTCCCTTTAATATAATGATGACGGAAACTGAGTGGTCTATATTCGATCAGGAATGGGTATGCCAGGAAGAGCTCCC
>JBGTIL010000727.1:0-7423 GCA_041745695.1 Chitinophagaceae bacterium
GGGACCTGAACAGAATTCCCAAATCACTCGACACAATCATTATTCAGCCCAACCAGGTTCTGGTGGCGAACAATTCTCAATCGCTTGGTGACGTATTTATCATTGTATATGGCACACTAAAATTTGCGACTGGAAAACTTACCCTCGGTAGTAATACTTATATAGCGGTGATGCAAGGTGGTACCATCACAGGAACAATGAGCTCAGAACGAATCAGGATCGGTGCAAACGAGGTTTTTCGCGGCGACGGCGCAGCAATCACCGGACCTTCGTACGCCAGTAAGAATACCACAGGATTTGATCCTTTCAGCCTGCCGGTAAAGTTTGTTGGTTTTTCAGTTACTCCTTCTAACAATACAGTTTTGGTTCAGTGGTCAACCGCTCAGGAAACAAATGCAAGCTTTTTCGAAGTAGAGCGGAGTATCGATGGAAGCACCTGGAGCAGCATCGGAACAGTAGCCGCAGCCGGAAATACCAGCATGCAAACCAATTATAGCTTTACCGATAAAAACGTAACATCATCAGTTACTTACTACCGCATCAAACAGGTCGATGTCGACGGCAGGTTTGTAATTACTGCAGTAAAATCAGCAAAAACTGATCGTACAGAAACAGCTTCAGCAATAAAGATACTTTCGACCCAGGGTAAGGTAGTTCTGCATTTCCCAAAACAGGTAACACAGAGCCTGGTTGTCCGCCTGGTTACATTAGGCGGTCAGGTAGTTGCTCAGCATACACTGACTAATGTTTTAGGACAGGTTGTTCTACCTGTTGACGCTCGCGTGAAAGGAAACATTGTAGTATCAATTACCAATGCCGCTGACCTGCATGTTGCAAAACAGATTTTACTTTAAAGATCGTTTCGGGACGTAAGCGCTGCTCCTGGTCTGGTACCGGGGGCTTTTTTTATCTTTAAGGCATGCGCCTGATTCTTTACCTGCTTTTAAGCATCGTTTTAGGTGCGTGGCACTGTACTGTTCCGCCGCCTGTGGCACCGGTGAAGATTGAGTTCACAAATCCGGTTGCCTATAACGAGTATATTATAGAGGAGCAAATAAAGATCATCGATCAGATCCTGGAAGTAAATAATGCGATAGAACGCAACGCTCCAGGGGTGCAGGCACTGCTTCAAAAAGGATTGATGACCACCGACAGCTCGCTGAAAGCCCTCAATGCCCTGCCTGGGTTTAAAGGCGATACCGCTCTTAAAAACCGGGCACTCTCCAACTTCTACTTTTACAAAAAGCTTTTTACTACGGCTTACCCACGCATCCTTAGCATTAATGCAAAAGGTAATGGTATTACCAACACAGACTATGAGGAGTTGCAGAATTTACAGCAGGCAATCTCAAAAGAAGAATTCGCTTTGGATCAACAACTAATCGCTGCCCAGGCAGATTTTGCCCGGCGCAACAAAATTCCCCTGCTGGAAAATGAAGCTCAAAAGCGCATCGACGCTATCCGTTGATGGAATTTACGGCAGGTATTTTTTCCTGGCACAGTTCAATCAGAACGCCATTTGTGCCCTTTGGATGTAAAAAACATACAAGTTTATTGTCGGCCCCTTGTTTTGGTTGTTGATTCAGCAATACAAAACCTTCTGCCTGAAGACGCTCCATCTCCTGTTCAATGTCCATTACTTCGAAAGCAATATGGTGAACACCCTCACCCTTTCTATCGATGAAAGCTCCGATCACTCCCTCTGCCGACAATGATTCAAGAAGTTCGATTTTGGTATCACCTGTTTTGAAAAAAGCAGTGGCAACCTGCTCTGAAAGCACTGCTTCTTTCTTGTAGCAGTTACTTCCCAGCAACTTTTCAAAAAGTGGTATGGAGTGTTGAAGCGACTTTACAGCAATACCAATATGCTCAACTTTTAGCATCGTCAGGTGTTAATGAATTACGGTAAAATTAAAAGTGTTGTGTTTCTTTTAATCATTGAATGCCGCCATTTTGAGGTAAATTTGCACTATTGAATTGATAAACTCGCGAATTGTATGTTGAAACTTCCTATCTATCTTGACCATAACGCCACTACTCCTTGCGACCCCAGGGTTGTGGAGACCATGATACCATATTTTACGCAGAATTTCGGTAATGCAGCAAGCCGTAACCATCCATTTGGCTGGCAGGCGGAGGAGGCTGTTGACTATGCCCGGGAACAGGTTGCAAAACTGATTGGTGCTGACGCCAAAGAAATAATATTTACTTCCGGTGCTACCGAGGCTGATAACCTTGCCATTAAAGGCGTTTATGAAATGTATGCCCAGAAGGGAAATCATATCGTTACCTGTAATTTTGAACACAAAGCTGTCCTCGACACCTGCAGGCATATCGAAAAGTTAGGGGCAGAAGTAACCTATTTGAAAGTTAAGCCCGACGGGCTGATTGACCTCCAGGAACTGGAAGCCGCTATGCGTCCTACAACGATACTGGTGGCAATTATGTATGCCAATAATGAAATTGGCGTCATCCAACCAATGAAGGAGATCAGTGCTATTGCCCGGAAGTTTGGTGCGCTTGTGTTCAGTGATGCAACCCAGGCTGTAGGCAAAATTCCTGTAGACGTGAACAAGGATGGGATAGACCTGCTCGCAATGACTGCCCACAAAATGTATGGACCAAAAGGCGTTGGAGCGTTGTACGTCAGACGTAAAAATCCCCGCGTGAAGGTTACTGCCCAGATTGATGGAGGTGGACATGAAAGGGGTATGCGCAGCGGAACACTTAATGTTCCGGGAATCGTAGGCTTTGGAAAAGCTTGTGAGCTTTGCCGAAACGAAATGCAACAAGATGCTGCTCGCCTTAGTCAGTTGCGCGACAAGCTCGAAAATGCACTTCTGCAATTGGAAGAGGCTTATGTGAATGGAAGCCGCGAATCACGTTTGCCGCACGTCAGCAATATTTCTTTTAAGTATGTTGAAGGAGAAGGCCTTTTGATGGGATTTAATAAAGAGATAGCTTTGTCTTCAGGTTCTGCCTGTACTTCAGCTTCATTGGAGCCATCGTATGTATTGAAGGCTTTGGGCCTTGGTGATGACCTGGCTCATAGTTCATTGCGGTTTGGCCTTGGTCGTTATACCACCGAAGAGCAGATCGATTATACTATAGAGCAAATTTCGAAAACAGTACTGAAGCTCCGGGACATGAGTCCGCTCTGGGAGATGTACAAAGAAGGTATTGATATGGAATCTGTTCAATGGGCAGCTCATTAAGTACTTTAGAGAAATAAACAGACCGCATTTTTTAAACTTTGGTACCTGTAAAAAAACCTAACCACTTTCAAACTTTAATCATGGCATATTCAGATAAATTATTAGATCATTACAACAATCCTCAGAACGTTGGTACTTTAGACAAAAGCAAAAGCAATATAGGCACCGGGCTTGTTGGTGCTCCGGAGTGTGGCGACGTTATGCGCCTGCAGATCGAAGTAGACGAAACTACCGGCATTATCCGTGACGCAAAATTTAAAACTTTTGGCTGTGGCTCTGCTATTGCTTCTTCTTCCATTGCAACAGAATGGCTGAAGGGCAAAACTGTAGACCAGGCAGTCAGCATCGACAATATGGAGATCGTGGAAGAACTAAACCTTCCGCCGGTTAAGATTCACTGTTCGGTTTTGGCGGAAGATGCTATAAAGGCAGCAGTCAACGACTACCGCAAAAAGAATGGTCTTGAAGAACTTAAGTTCGAAGAGAGCCTGATTCATTAAACCTAAATAAAACCACTATTCTATTATGGTTTCCAACACCGATATGTCTACTGGAGCCAAGTCTGGCAACGCCGGGTTTGGTGCAGATAATGGTATATACATCAGTGATAAGGCCAAAGAGAAAGTTGCCCAACTCATGCAGGATGCAGGAATTGCAGGCAACGCTTCTTACTTTGTGAGAGTGGGCGTGGTGGGTGGTGGATGCTCCGGACTTAGCTACAAGTTGGATTTTGATAATGAGCAAAAACCGATGGACCAGGTGTTTGAAGACAAAGGCGTAAAGGTTGTTACAGACCTCAAAAGCTTCCTTTACCTGGTCAATACCGAACTCGATTTCTCGGATGGTTTGAACGGCAAAGGCTTTTACTTTCAGAATCCCAATGCAAGTCGCACCTGTGGTTGTGGCGAAAGCTTTGCAGTATAATTTTTACCCGCGCTATTGTATTTTATCCCGCTCACCTGCGGGATTTTTTTTGGCTTGACTGTACTCCAGATGTGCGTCGCCTGTAATGAATACGATGGTTCCTGTAAGTTTGATTATTTTGCGTTTTTTAATTCTTTACTGATCTATGTGGTCCATTTGTACAAAAGAGTTGAGACAGTTTTTTAGCAGCCTCACAGGATACATTGCCATTATTGTTTTTTTGCTTGTGAACGGTTTGGTGCTTTTCGTTTTCAACAATAATATCCTTGACACGGGTTATGCAAGTCTGGAAGATTTTTTTTCCTTTGCGCCCTGGGTATTGGTACTTTTAATTCCAGCCATTTGCATGCGCAGCTTTGCCGATGAATACAAAGGCGGCACATTCGAGATACTCAGAACAAGGCCAATCACTTCGTGGATGATCGTCACCGGAAAATTTTGCGGCAGCCTGCTAGTCGTTATCGTAGCACTGATGCCTACACTGGTGTATTATTTTACAATCAACAGCCTGGCAGCTACATCGGGTATTGATGCAGGCGCAGCAGCAGGATCTTACCTTGGTTTGTTCTTTTTATCGGCTGTATTCACAGCTATCAGTACTGCCGTGAGTAGCTTCACCAATAACGCGGTAGTAGCATTCATCATCAGTCTTATTTCCTGTGCCGCCCTTTACTACGGATTTGGAGCAGTAAGCCAGTTGCCTGCACTGCAGAACGGTGCTGATTATTATGTGGGTATGCTCGGCATTGAGTCTCACTATCAAAGTATCAGCAGGGGCGTGCTGGATACAAGAGACCTCATTTATTTTATCAGCACAGCCGGTTTCTTCTTATTGATCACACGCCACAACATACAAACACGATGAATACGGGGAGGAAGGGACTCTTGTGGTGGATCGCAGGCCTCGCTGGGCTGATGGCTTTAAACCTTTGTGCTTCCGTATTTCATGCGCGGCTTGATCTTACAAAAGAGAAACGGTATTCGCTGACCGCTGATACACGCAATCTTATCAATAATTACCGGGAAGAATTGGAGATCCTGGTGTTTTTGAAAGGAGAATTCCCTGCCGGTTTCCGCAAACTTAGTAATGCAACAGGCGATTTTCTCGCTGTACTAAAGGAGAACAACCCGTCCAGGATTCGATACCGTTTCATGGCACCAGAAGAAGAGGCTGCAGAGGGAATTACCTGGGCAGACTCGCTTCAACGGATGGGTGCTTTCCCGATCAATCTGACGGTTCAGGTAGCTTCCGGACAGCAGAATCAATATGTGTATCCCTTTGCTCTGGTAACCTCTGCGGGGCAGTCGGCTTTGGTGAATTTATACCAGGGCAGCACGGCTGTTATTTCCAATACAGAAGTAAACAACGCGGAGTCGATGCTCGAATATGGATTTGTGAAATCGATAGACGGCTTGCTCCATCCATCAAGGCCGTTCGTGGCCTACGCCACCGGCCATGGTGAGCCGGTAGGGGCAGAAACATACGACCTTGTGCAAACCATTAAAAAAGATTATCCCTTTTTTAGCGTAGACATCAGTGCTCAGGCCTCCATTCCTGATACGATGAAAGTGTTGCTGATTGTAAAGCCAAAAGTACCTTTTACAGAAAGTGATAAACTCAAGATCGACCAGTACATCATGCGCGGGGGAAAGGTATTTTGGGTGATAGACCAGCTGCAGGCAGAGTTGGATAGCCTTAGCTACAAATCGCAGCTCGTGGCCTACGATCGTAACCTCAATTTGACAGATCTTTTGTTCAATTACGGCGTACGAATCAATGCCGACCTGCTGATGGACCTGCAATCGGATTTTTTGCCGTTCCAGGTTGGCAGTGCGGGCACCGGAGATCAAAATGAGTTCATCCACTGGAATTATTTTCCTTTGTTTGCTTCACCCGGTAATCATCCCATCAATAAAAACCTGGGTCTAGTGCTGAGCCGGTTTGTTAACTCGCTCGATACTATAGAAACAGAGGGTATTCAGAAAACGGTTCTTCTGCAAAGCTCCGCCAATGCCAGAACCATCAGTACACCGGCTTTGATCAGTCCGAATGAAGTGCGCAATACACCAGAGGATGCACTGTTCACGAGGAAGTTTATCCCGGCCGCAGTAATGTTGGAAGGACAGTTCACTTCGTTGTATCGCGGACGCATCTCGAGGGCTTCTAAAGATTCTCTAAACGCCCTCGGTGGCTTTCGGGAGCAAAGCAGCAAGGATGGAAAAATGATCGTTGTGGGAGATGGAGACCTACTGCTCAATGATTTCTCAGTTAAAAAGAACGAGCCCCTGCCGATGGGTGTTAACCTGTACACGGTAGGCTCTCAATACGAGTACCAATTTGCCAATCGCAGCTTCCTGCTCAATAGTCTCGAATACCTGACTGTTCGCTCGGGCATCATGGAAGCAAGGAACAGGGAAGTGGTCCTGCGCTTACTGGACAGCCGTAAAGTGCAGGAGCAAAAAATCACCTGGCAGCTGATTACAATACTGTTACCAATTATTTTGGTTGTTATTATGGGCACTGTTTACCAGCAGGTACGCAGGGCGAAGTACGGCAAAGCATAATCCTTTTAAATAGGGCCGTTCGGTATCTTTGCACCCCTAAAATGCCCTTGGATTATGAGCGCAGATCTGTTGACGTATGTAGTATTTGGAATTGTGTTGGTTCTGGCGCTAGTTTTTGACCTTGGTCTCCTGAGCAAAAAGGGTTCACAAATCACCATGCGCAAGGCATTGTACCAGACGCTGTTCTGGGTGGGCCTGTCAGTAGCCTTCTTTGCTTATCTGTGGGTGACAAAGGGCAGTGCTCCTGCTGTTAAATATATCCTTGCTTACCTCATGGAATGGAGCCTCAGCATCGACAACATCTTTGTGTTCATTCTTATTTTTACATTTTTTAAAGTCACTGAGAGCGATGCGGGGCGCGCATTGCTCATTGGTATTCTCCTGGCTATTGTATTTCGGATTATTTTCATTGCTGTAGGAATTGAGCTGGTTGAACGTTTTCATTGGGTACTCTATATTTTCGGTGCCTTTCTGGTTTATACCGGTATCAAACTGTTTGCGCAAAAAGACGAAGAGGAATTTGACCCGGCGGATAATAAAATATACCAGTTTATTACAAAACACTTCAGGGTACTTCCAGGCGAAGCAAATGGAAAATATTTCATACGTGATAATGGAAAAATAATGCTCACTTCCCTGGCGGTGGTTGTATTTATTTTAGCTGCAACTGACATTGTTTTTGCTTTGGATTCTATACCCGTTGTATTGGGTGTTGTAAA
>JBGTIL010000728.1:0-1914 GCA_041745695.1 Chitinophagaceae bacterium
AGACCTCGCTCGCACTCATTCGATAATAGCCTATCCGATCGTTTGACCCATAATCATTAGGCCCTGACTAAGCAGGCAAATGGACCCTTCCGGTTCAGTTGAAACAATGTTATTAGCGCATGTATGTACAATCTCAAAGCCTTTCATCTAAAGCCTAGGGCACTACATCCTTTTTTAAATGCGGGGGAGAAAGGGGTCAGAGCTGGGCTCGCATGCTCAGGCGCGATAATTTAATGAAAACTGTCAAAGCTGGTCTCATAACAGGGGTATGAAAGTACTGACCGCTAATAACTAAAGTAGTAGACGGCAATACCTAAAGCCACCGCAAAAATCAGTATACCCACCTTGTCCTTGCTTGTCAAAGCGCCATGAGATTGTACCACTTGAAAAATAGCAAAGGCAGCAGATACCAGCAAAAGGATGCCCAGGTAAATCCATCTAATTACGCTACTGGGTTCACTGAAACTACTAACCACGGGGAGTGTCAGTAAGATAGCTACACCAAACTTCTTTCGGTTTTCAGGCGTGAACAACTTAACTAGCATGAGGAGGTATTTGACCAGACGGAAGATACATATATTGTGTAAAAGGCAAATATTTCACAAACAAAATAAATCCCTCATAATGATGGATCACCTGGCATTACAATCTAAAATAACTGCAAACAAACCCGCCGCTGAAACGAAGCCGTTTTGAGAATGTGATGACGAGCTATTGTTCGAAACTGGTTCGACCTTGGTGTAACACTCATCACACAGGAATAAACCAACGCCTCGTAAATGAAAAGGGTGTCATTACAGGCTGCTGCTCCAGCCGTCTTATCAAAGGTCTGGGTATTCCTGCATCGAGTTGTGTGTAAAAAGGCGTTTATTCTTTCACTTCCTCAAACTCAATGTAATCCCCTGCAGCCGCTTTCGCAGCCGGCTTTTTAGCTGTACGCTCCTGCACGGGCGCCTGTTGCTGTTGCCCCTGCATCCTGCTTTGCATGTCCTTAAAACTGCGCTTCACCTGCCGCGTCGTGCGGTATACAGGCAACACAAATTTGAAAATAAGATTATACAAGAGGTAAGCTAGAAACAGGTAGAAAACATAGCTGGCCATGATAAAACGAAGGTATACCAAGCCGGGTATTCAATCTTAATTTGGATGATAATTAACGTAATACTTACCTTTACGGCGGAAATTGAAAGCTAGAAGGGAACGAAGACCGTTCCCTTCTCTATTTTTAGTATGCAAACAGGCAACGGAATACAAAACATAGAAGACATGGTGAAAGGCTTGCTGGCCAATCATCCTGACCACTTTTTAGTGGAGGTACGCCATAAGCCCGTCAACAACTTCAAAATCTTTATCGACAGCGACAAAGGCGTAGACCTCTCCGTTTTGATCAAGTACAACCGCAGCCTCTACCGCCAAATCGAAGAACAGGCCATCTACCCGGAAGGCGATTTTTCCCTCGAAGTTTCTTCTCCCGGACTGGATGAACCCCTGAAGCTCCACCGCCAATACAAAAAGAACATCGGCAGATCAGTAGAGATTTTGCTGAATGATGCAATAAAAAAAGAAGGTAAGCTGGTAGAAGTGCTCGACGAAGCCATCATCATTGAAACAGAGCAGGGAAAAGGAAAAACAAAATCTGTACAACAGGAAACGATCTTACTAAGCGACATTAAAAGCACCAAAATTCAAATAAAGTTTTAAATCGTGAAGGGCTGCGGCGATCGTACGCTACCTGCCCAACTCACCAAACTTCAATTGTATGGCCAGTATCAACCTGATAGAAGCTTTCCAGGAATTTAAGGACGCCGAAAATATCGACCGTCCCACACTCATGCGCGTGGTGGAAGATGTATTCCGTACCCTGCTCCGAAAAAAGTACGGCTCCGATGAAACTTTCGACGTAATCGTGAATGC
>JBGTIL010000729.1:0-1767 GCA_041745695.1 Chitinophagaceae bacterium
ATCGTCGTCATGGGAGTTGACAAAAACCTGGAATAAGGCTGTTCATCAAAAGAGACAATGGAAATATCTGCGGGCACCAATTTTTCTCTTTCTGCAATCGCCTGCAGCGCTCCCAAAGAGATCAGGTTGCTCAGGCAAAACAAGGCGGTGATCTCCGGGTAGGTATCCAGCAACTGGCAGGCACTTTGGTAGCCACTTTCTTCACCATAACTATCGCCGACAATATAATCATCTTCCAGAGTAAGTCCTGCCTGCTGCAAAGCATGCCTATAGCCCGAAACCCGGTTCTCGTTGGTGGTGGTGCCCGGGATTCCCTGCAAGCAGCCAATGGCACGATGGCCGTTGCGGATCAGCAGGTCAACCGCTTCACAAGCTCCTCGGAAGTTATCGGAAGCCACATAGGGAATATCAGCATCCTGAAAAAAACGGTCGATCATGACCAGGGGAAAAGCCGGGTCTTTGGTCTTGTCAAAATCGGCACTTTCCAGTCCGACAGGTGCCAGAATCAACCCATCCACCTTTCGGTTTTTGAGCAGTTGTATGAGCTCGGCTTCTATGGCCGTATCATCTTTGCTGTCGCAAAGCATGACAAAATGATGTTGGTTGCGGGCTTCTATCTCTATGCTGCGTGCCATTGTGGCAAAGAACGGGTTGGAAATATCCGGCACGATCAGTCCGATGGTATGGGTTTTCTTCAACCTTAGCTGGCGGGCTACCTCGTTGAGCGAAAAGTTGTGTTTTTGGGCATACCGAAGTACTTTTTCAGCGGTTTTCTGGCTGATCCTATATCGCTCTGCCCTGCCATTCAGCACGCGCGATACGGTGGTAACCGAAACACCCAGTTCTTTGGCAATATCTTTCAGGTTTGGTTTAGTCATTGGTCACTTTAAGGGCACTTCCCCACCAGCCTTTGTTGGGCTGATAATCCTGTTTCAGGAAGTTTAACCGCTGGGATTCCAGCTCGGGTAGCAGTATTTCACGCCTTTGTTGCATTAATTTTTTTCGTTTTTCGGGATCAAACTGGCTATCCGGCTCAGGTCGCGGCGCTTGTCGTTTGTCCAGAAAAGCTATCAGCAGTTGCGCCAGTTGCTGTGTTTTTGCCGGTAGCCTTGCAGCAATATCCTGCTGCTCTCCAGGATCGCGTTTCAGGTTATAAAGCTCTCGATGCCCATCTTCCCAGTAGTGGATCAATTTGTAGTTGCCCAGCCGTACTATTGAAGTTGGATTACCGCCCTGGTTGCCGTAATGAGGATAGTGCCAGAAAATCGGACGCTGGTGTGATCGGCATCAGAAGCCTATTAAAATCAAAAATCACGGCTACAAAGCGAACAGCTTCTTCCGGCATGGATTGGAATGTTGGCGAAGAGCACTAAGAACCATCACTGATGAACTTGACCTCTTTATTGAAGTCATCGCACATGTCTTAAACCCGCCTGTCTGTAACACAGAAAAATTCCTCATGTAGAGTGTCCGTTTTCTTTAAAAAGGTTCTTCTTGACGATTTCATAAGTTTAAATTAAAAGTGAAATTTTAATTATTTAATTTATGGTAACTACTCAGGTAGTGGATAAGATTTGTTAAAGAAGCTAAATAAAAATATAAAAACAAGTGGTCTTGTTTCAGGAACAGGGCTTTCTTATAAAAGATAGGGCAAGAGGATTTCCTTCGTAATTTTGGTTTTGCGAACTAAAACAGAAGTACAATGCCCCCTTGCCCTGCCGATCAATCTACGTCATTTTATGAAGCCTTGCAAGCAAATGTTGAGCT
>JBGTIL010000730.1:0-3458 GCA_041745695.1 Chitinophagaceae bacterium
AATTTTAATTTTTTCTCATGGAGGAACTTAAGACAAATGCACAGAGCTTAAAAACACACGTAGGTGATTATGTAAATACCTATGTGCAGCTCGCCAAAGCCAAAGCCACTCAAGGCGCATCTAATGCTGCTTCGGGCGCCGTAATTGGTATTGCCGCCTTTTTGTTCGGTTTGTTTTTCCTGTTCTTTGTTTTCTGTGGCCTTGCTCTTTGGATAGGTTCGCTGATCGGCAGTACAGCAGGAGGATTTTTTATCATCGCAGGATTTTTCCTTATTTTAATAGTGCTGGTTATCGCGCTTAAAACCAAGGTAATTGTTCCCGCAGTCAGGAATGCGATTATTAGTAAAGTGTATGAACAACAGAATTAAAAATTACGAGGATCTTCTGCAGGAACAGCAGCGACTTGTTTCGCTTTTGAAAACCCAGGAGAGTTTTATCCGGGTAGATATAGCTGGAGTCAAAGAGGGTTTGAAGCCTTTTGGTCGTGCGATGAATGTTGTAAATAAAATGGCTACCCGCGACAATACAGCCCCGGTGCTTAATTTCGGTTTAGAAATGGGTATCGATTTGCTGGTTCGCCGGGTGCTGCTGGCAAGAGCAGGCTGGTTTACGAAAGTGGTGGTGCCGTTCCTGGTAAAAAACTACTCATCTCACATTTTAGGAGAGGATAAAAGGCTGGCGCTATTTACCAAAGTGCGTGGCTTTTTTCAGAAGATACGACCCAGCGCCGCCCCTTCAAGGCCGCGCCCGACTATATCAGAGTAAATTATAGAGACACAATTATAAAAGAATGCCTGTTTTTCGGAACAGGCATTCTCATTTTCAGCATGTTCCCCCCGCCGTAAAGCATCTTAAATCGGGTAGGGAACAGCCCTTGCGAATTCCCCGAAGCCCGTCCCAAAATGAGCCGGAACAGGGCAAATAATAACCGCAAAAATTTCGCTCCATTTGGTGCAGGTAATTTTTGTTCCTCCGCTTTGTTTAACTAAATTTAACAATGGGGAAAAACTTCTCCATCACATCCAATCCTGGAAATTTAGCCGCGCTGTAAAAGCATCCGCTTATCTATGCGAAACCACTCACATCAGGTGTTTACGTAATCACTGATTACTAAAGTTATTACGGGAAATTTCTGGTGCTTGCCTTGTTATATAAACAGCACGCCAAAATCAAAGGAATGATCAATCAGCGCTTAGCACAAAAGCAACGTCTTAAGATTTTGCCACAGCAGATTCAGCTTCTAAATTTCTTCCATTTAAATACGTTAGAATTAGAGCAGCGGATTCAGCAGGAGCTGGAAGATAACCCAATGCTCGACGACCAGAAGTCGGACTTTGAGGAACTAGGGGATAAGTTTAGTAAAGACAACGTGCAGGATTTTCAGGACTGGGAGGAGCACGGATACGATGACATCCCAGATTACAAACTGGAATATAGCAACTACCTCCACGATGATAAAGTGCCGGAGAGGCCACTCTCCAGCGGCTACGACTATCGCAAACTGCTCAAAGAACAGTATAAGATAAGCTGTCTCGACGAACGTGAGTCGGAACTTGCCGAATACATCATTGATTCCCTCAATGAAAGTGGAATCATGGACCAGGGGGTACAGGAGTTGGCGGAGGACCTTTCTTTTAAACATAATAAGTGGGTAGAAGCCGACGAGGTTTTACTCGTTCTCAAAAGGATCCAACACCTCGACCCGGTTGGAGTAGGAGCCAGGAATGTACGCGAGTGTCTCTTGATCCAGTTGGGTCGTATGAACTGCAAACGCCCCGATGTAAAGATGGCTGTCCGGTTGCTTGAGCACCATTTCACAGATCTCCATAACCGCAATATGGATAAGATCAAGCTGCATCTGAAAATCGATGAAGAAGAACTGAAAATCGTTTTGCAGCTTATTGCTACGCTCAAGATGAAGCCCGTTTGCGAGCAGGAAGATAGCGTCAATAGCAATCAGAACATATTACCTGATTTTATTATTTTGCAAAGCGGAGAACTGCTCGAAGTACAACTTTATAAGCACCGTTCGGAGAGCTTAAATATCAACGCATCGTGGAAGCAGATGGCAGAGGGCGGGAAAGGTGTCAACACTGACAAAGCTGCCCTGCAATACCTCAAAAATAAGCTGCAGTCTGCCCAGTGGTTTATAAGTGCAGTTCAGCAGCGCGAAGCAACCATGCTTAAGATTATGCGTGCTATTGTACATCTTCAGTACGATTACTTCCTGGCAGGCGACATCAATCTCCTGAAGCCAATGATTCTTAAAAATATTGCTGAAATAGTTGGTGTGGATATCTCTACTGTGTCCCGCATAACCTGCAACAAGTATGTCGAATCCCCTTTCGGATTGCTGCTGCTCAAAGACCTGTTTACAGAGGGCATTGCCAACGTCGAAGGACATGTAATTTCCAATAAGGTAATTCAATCCGCTATAGAGGACGTTATCGAAAACGAAGACAAGCATAACCCCTACACCGACCAGCAACTGGTGAATATTTTAGCGCAAAAAGGCTTTTCAGTAGCGCGTCGTACAGTGGCAAAATACCGTGAGCAGTTGCAGATTCCGGTTTCTCATGTTCGTGGCTTATGGGCTTAATTAACTACTTTTGAGCGCGAATTCAAAAAAAAGGAACCGAAACGATGCAGAAAATTTTAATTATTGATGATGATAGGGATATGTGCTTGCTTCTTAAAAGATTTCTCACCCGTCACAACTTCGAGGTGCTGGAATCATATAGTGGAAAAAAATCATTGGAATTATTAGAAACCGTGCAGCCCGACCTGGTCATGTGCGACTTCAGGTTGGAAGATATGGAAGGGAATGTGTTGCTGGGAAAGATCAAGGCAATCTATCCCCAGGTACCTGTTATCATCATTACTGGCTATAGCGATATTAAAATTGCCGTGGAAGTGATGAAAATGGGCGCTTACGATTACATTACCAAGCCGCTCTTCCCCGACGAAATACTGATTACGATCCGCAAAGCGCTAGAGGCAGCAACCATTCAGGACACCGGTGCGGTGCATGAGAAGACTTCGGTGATTGCAGCAAAATCCAGCCCGCCCTCGGCGGTTGCAGGTAAATCGCCTGCTTTGGTTCACTCCGGAGACTATATATTTGGTGATACACCCGTGTTCAGGCAGTTGCTCCAGCAGATAGACCTGGTAGGACCAACCACCTACTCCGTCATTATTTACGGTGAGAGTGGTAGCGGTAAAGAGGCTATCGCCCAGGAAATACACAAAAGAAGTAAGCGAAAAAACAAGCCATTCGTGGCCATCGACTGCGGAGCGCTTTCAAAAGAATTGGCCGGAAGCGAACTATTCGGTCATGAGAAAGGGTCGTTTACAGGTGCACTCAATCAAAAAACGGGCAGCTTCGAAATATCCAAAGGCGGAACCATCTTTCTTTACGAAGTGGCTAAACATTATTACGATATAAAAATGTACATGTT